>JALOQG010000345.1 GCA_025453505.1 Myxococcota bacterium
GAGACGGCGAGCCGCGTCGAGGGCGCCGCCGCGAGCGCCAGCGACTCGGCCGCACGCAGCTTGCCGAGCAGCGCCACGAGCGCCCGGCCCGCGCGCGCATCCACTCCCGTCTCCTGCTGCAGGATCTCGAGTTCGACGTCGGGCGCCGGGTAGTCGAAGCCGAGCGTCACGAAGCGCTGGCGCGTGCTCGGCTTCAGCTCCTTCATGCCGCGCTGATAGCCGGGGTTGTAGCTGGTCACGAGCAGGAAGCCGGGCGCCGCCTCGAGCGCCTCGTCGTGGCGCTCGACGTAGAGACAGCGGCGGTGGTCGGTCAGCGGATGGATCACGACCAGCACGTCGCTGCGCGCCTCCGCGAACTCGTCGAGGTAGAGGATCGCGCCGGTGCGGACGGCGCGCGTCACCGGGCCGTCCTGCCAGACCGTGTCGCCGCCGCGCACGAGCCAGCGCCCGAGCAGATCCACCGCCGACGTCTCGTCGTGACACGCGACCGTGACGAGCGGGCGTCCGAGCCGCGCCGCCATGTGCTCGACGAGTCGCGTCTTGCCGCAGCCGGTGGGACCTTTGAGCAGCAGCGGCAGGCGCTCTGCGTAGGCCGTCGCGAAGATCTCGCATTCGTTGCGGATCGGCCGATACCACGGCAGCGCCGCTTCGGGCGGCTGCTCCTCCGTCAGCGCGATCGCCATCGCTACGCCGTCTCCGCCGCGCCGCCGATCTCGTCCGCGCCGACGGCCTCGACGTTCGGCAGCCCGTATTGCACGAAGTTCCAGACGAAGAGCGCGATGCCGAAGGTCAGCAGCGACGCGGCCAGCACCACGCCACCGAAATGGACCTGCACCGCCTTCTGCGCCTGCAGGAAGTCCATGCCCATGCGCCGCTCGAGATACACCTGCGTGATGCCCGCGACCGCGAACGCGCCGGTCATTCCGATCATGCCGATGTTCGAGGTCCAGAACGCGAGTTCCGGCACCCAGCCGCCGTAGAGCTTGCGTCCGGTCATCAGCGGCATCGTGTAGGTGATGATGCCGAGCACGATCATCGCGTAGGCGCCCCAGAAGGCCATGTGTCCGTGCATCGCCGTCACGATCGTGCCGTGGGTCCACAGGTTGACCTGCGGAAGCGTGTGCGCGAAGCCGAGGAAGCCGGCGCCGACGAACGACATCACGCCGCAGCCGACGGTCCAGAACAGCGCGATGCGGTTCGGGTGATCGCGTCCCGCGCGGCGTGCCATCGTGAGCGCGTAGAGCGCCATCCCGAGGAAGGCGAGCGGCTCGAGCGCCCCGAAGATTCCGCCGATCCACAACCAGTAGCCCGGCGTTCCGATGTAGTAGTAGTGATGGCCGGTGCCGAGAATGCCCGACAGGAACGTGAAGCCGACGATCACGTAGAGCCACTTCTCGATCACTTCGCGGTCGAGGCCGGTCAGCTTGATCAGCAGGTACGCGAGCATCGCGCCCATGATCAGCTCCCACACGCCTTCGACCCACAGGTGCACGACCCACCAGCGGAAGTACGAGTCGAAGACCTGGTTCTCGAACGTGATCATGCCCGGCAGGTAGAGCAGCGCGGCGGACGTCAGACCGAGCAGCAGCACGCTGCCCGTCGCGGTGAAGCGCTTCGCGTTCCACGCGGTGACCACCAGGTTCAGCAGGAACAAGAGGATGTTGGCGACGACGAGGTAGTCGAGCGGGCGCGGGATCTCGAGGAACTTGCGCCCTTCCCACCACCCGAACTGGAACCCGATCAGCGCCGTGACGGCCACCACCACGAGCGACGCCCACTGCACGATCGCGAGCGGCGGGCTCCACAGCTCGCGGTCCGCCTCCTCCGGGATGATGAAGTACGCCGCGCCCATGAAGCCCGAGAGCAGCCACAGCACGAGCAGGTTCAGGTGCGTCGAGCGGGCCGCGTTGAACGGGATCCACTCGTGCAGCCCGTCCCAGCCCATGTGGGCGATGCCCATGATGAAGCCGAACACGAGCTGCAGCGGGAGCAGCAGCAGCGAGGTCGCGAAGAAGAGATAGGCGATGCGCTGGCTCTGGAACTTCACGGCGCGCTCCTATTGCAGGGTCGAGAGCCACGCGACGAGAGCCGCGCGGGTCGATTCGTCCAGGGGAAGCTTGGGCATCGCTGTGCCCGGCTTGACCGCGGCGGGATCGGCGAGCCAGCGGTCGAGCTCCTCCGGCGTCTTGCGCCGTGCGACACCGTCGAGTGCCGGCCCGACCGCGCCGCCCTTGCCGCCGACGGCGTGACACGCGACGCAGAGCGTCCCGAAGACCGGCGGCGGCGGCGCGAGATCGGTCCGCACCGCGACGGCGGCCACCGGGAGCGCCAGATCGGGATCCGGCGGGAATCCCTGCGTGTCGATCTCGCCGATCCACGCGAGGAACTCGATCAGGTCGGCGCGCTGCGCGTCGTCGAAGGGATACTTCACCATCTTCCGTTCGCCCGGGAACATCGCCGCGGGATCCTTCAGGAAGATCGCGATCCACTCCTTGCCGCGTCGCTCGACGACGCGCGTCAGCTCGGGCGCGTAGTAGCCGCCTTCGCCGAGGATCGTGTGGCAGCCCATGCAGTTGCTCTTGTCCCAGAGGTGCTTGCCGCGCACGACCGCCTCCGTCATGCGGTCCTCGTTCGAGAGCGCGGGCATCTGCCGCACCGTGTCCACCGTGAGTGCGATGAAGATCACCGAGAAGAAAATCGTGCCGCCGACGAAGAAGAGCCGGGCCTGGGACTTCGAAAGCAAGGTGTACCTCCCTCCGCGGGGCCACTGCAGAAACCGCGCCACGGCGGGGCGTATCGACATGTGTCCGGACGGCGCAGAGTTGCGAAATATGCCTCACTCTAGCAAGGCTTCGAGTCGTTCAGCCTCACCATGAGCAGCTTGGTCACTCGACTTCGTCGCGACGCCACACGCTCGCGAGCCAGGGCTGCTGCGCGCGCGGCCGGCCGGCCGGGCGGTAGTAGTGCTCGATCTCCGTGAAGCCGGCCGCCACGAGATGGCGGCGCCACGTCGCGAGGTCGTGGTACGTACCGTAGCGCCCGCGATTCCATCCCTCCTCGCCGTCCCCGCGCGGGTTCGAGCTGAAGAGCACGCCGTGCGGCCGCAGCGTCGCGTGCAGATCGCGGAGCACGCGCGGAAGCGCCGCGCTCGGAACGTGGAAGAGACAGGCGTTGGCGAAGATCCCGTCGAAGCGCGCCGGCGGCAGGTCGAGGGCGAGGAAGTCCTGTTGCCAGACCTCGCAGCCCGTGTCGGCGCGCGCCATCTCGACGAAGCGGGCCGCGCCGTCGAGACCGATCGCGACGTGACCGAGCCGCGTGAAAGCCGCGAGATCGCGGCCGGGGCCGCAGCCGAGATCGAGAATCGTGAGGGGCGGCGTTCCCTCGATCGCGCGCAGCAACGCGTCGATGTTCTGCGACACGTCGTGATCGCGCGTGCCTTCGCGGAAATCCTCGGCGCGCGCGTCGTAGTGCGCGAGCGTTGCGGCCGCGACGTCGGGGTCGGTCGTTCGGGTCACCGCAGAGGAGTAGACCGGCGCACCGCGCCTCGCACGACGGCCGGATGCTGGCCGCGCGCGCGCCGGCCGAACCCGCCATGCCATCGGTCACGACCCATCCGCGATCCGGGCTGGCGCATCACACGGGAAACGCGGTCGCGTGGATCACGTCGCCCGCGACGAGCGCACAGCCGCGCAGGCCGGCGGCGTCGAAGCGCAGGTCTTCGCCGAGGCCGAGTGAGGGTCCGGCGCCGGCGGGCACGGACGCGAGCGCCGTGACGAAGGGCTCGGGACCGCGATAGCGCTCGGTGCGCTCGGCCGGCGCCGCCGGCGCGAGCGCCTCCACC
>JALOQG010000034.1 GCA_025453505.1 Myxococcota bacterium
GGCGCGGCCGCCAGGCGTTCCAGGTGAAGAGCGCGCCGACGAGCGAAACCGCGAGGAAGATCCAGGACCAGGCCATGCCGCAGTCTACACCCGCCGCGCGCGCGGCTGGCGGGGAACTACGGCTTCGGCAGCTTCGAGAGCGCCTCGTCCGCGCCCGCGACGACCAGCGAGTCCGAGTCTTTCAGCACCGCATCGGGGTCGGGCGGCACGTGCACCGCGTCGGTCAACGAGCAGCGCACGCCGATCACTTGCACGCCGTGTTGCACGCGCGGTGCGAGTTCGCGAAGCGTGCGGCCGACCCACACCGGCGGGATCGCGATCTCCTGGATCGAGTGCTCGGAGCCGAGCGGCTGGTAGTCGAGCACTTCCGTCGCACCGAGGCGGTGCGCGAGGCGCACGCCGGCTTCCTTCTCGGGAATGATCACCTCGGTCACGCCGAGCGCGTTGAGCGCGCGTCCCTCGGCGTCACCGGCCGCCTTCACGTAGAGGTTGTGCAAGCCGAGATCGCGCAGCGCGACGGTGGCGAGGATGCTGGCGGCGAGGTTCTCGCCCATGCTGATCACGGCCGCGTCCGCGCCCGAGACGCCCGCTGCGCGCAACACGACGGGATCCGTCGCGTCGCCCTGTACGGCGCGGCTGACGAACTCGGCGTGGCGATCGACCAGGCCCGCGTCGGCCTCGATCGCGATCACCTCGTGACCGAGCGATTCGAGCGTGCGCGCCGCCCAGCCGCCGAACTTGCCGAGACCGATCACGACGAAGCGTCCCATCTCTCCCAACACCTCTCTAGCCGACGAGGATGTCCTCGCGGCCCAGACGATAGGGCTGCTTGCGGCGGCTGCGCCGCGCCATCGATTCGAGCAGCGCGAGCGGGCCGACGCGGCCGATGAACATCAGCGCCACGATCAACAGGCGCCCGGCGGGCGTCAGCTCGCTCGACATGTTCATCGACAGGCCCACGGTGCCGAGCGCGCTCTGCGCCTCGAAGACCAGCCGCACGAAGCGACCGCGATCGGTGTCCACGCCCTCGCGCTCGAGTTCCGTCCACAGCAGCGCGAACACGAATGCGAAGAGCACCAGGATCGCGCCGACGGCGAGACCGGTCGCGCGCTGCAGCGTCGCTTCGGGAATCGAGCGGTTCGCGAGCGACACGTCGGAGCGTCCCCGCAGCCGCGCCCACAGTCCGAGCGCGAGGAGCGCAGCCGTCGTGGTCTTGATGCCGCCGGCCGTCGAGCCGGGCGAGCCGCCGATGTACATCAGCGCGACCGTCAGGAACACCGACGGGTTCGCGATCTGCTCGTAGTCCACCGTGTTGAAGCCGGCCGTGCGCGGCGTCACCGCCATGAAGAAGGCGTTGGCGATGCGCACGGGGAGGGACATGTCGGCCAGCGTGTGATCCCATTCGAAGAAGAGGAAGAGCGGCAGCGCGACGGCGATCAGGATGCCGGATGTGACCAGCACGATGCGCGTGTGCAGCGTGACGCGGCGTCGGCGCCCGCGAACGTTCGCGCGCAGATCCTCCATCACGAGGAAGCCGATGCCGCCGAGCAGGAGCAGCGCGGCGACGATGCCGAGCGTCGGCAGGTGCGTGGCGTGCCCAGCGAGGCCATTCGAGAAGGTCGAGAAGCCGGCGTTGCAGAACGCCGAGATCGCGTGGAACACCGCGGGCCACACGGCTCCCGCGGCGCCGAGCGAGGGCACCCAGGCGGCCCACAGCGACACCGCGCCGATCGCCTCGATGACGAGCGTCGCCACGATGACGGCACGCACCAGCGCACGCGGGCCCGCTTCCGGCAGCAGGTTCGACGGTCCCGCTGCGGCTTCCTCCACTTCGAGCGAAGTGCGGCGGCCGAGCGCCGCGGCGGCGAGCGCGGCGATCGTCAGGATGCCGAGACCGCCGAGCTGGATCAGCAGGAGCAGCCAGAGTTGTCCGAAGAAGGTCAGCTGGCTCGACACGTCCACGACGGAGAGCCCCGTCACGCAGACGGCGCTCGTCGCCATGAAGAGCGCGTCGACGAAGCCGGGCCGCGGCCCGATCCATAGACCGGGCAACACCGCGAAGCCGAGCGTGCCGCTCGCGATCAGCAGCGCGAACGAGCCGACCAGGAGCTGCGGCGCCGAGAGGTCGGAGGGCGCGAAGCGGCGCAGGCCCGTCTTGCGCTTCGATGGATCCCGCGCCGGGAGAACGCTCATGGCCGGCATTGTACGGGAAGACGCAGCGGCGGCTCGGCGAGCGGGATCAGACCTTCGGCTGGATGCTCTCGAAGCGTTCGACCGCTTCCAGATACTGCTCGACCAGCTCGACGATCACTTCCCGCACCGGCTTCTCTTCGTTCATCATGCCGACGACCTGTCCGACCGGGTTGAACGCGACGGCCTTCGCCTTGTTCGCGTAGCGGTGACCGCGCGAGACGGCGTCGGCGGTGACCATCCACTGCAGCGGCATGCCGAGCGGCTTCGGGTTCTCGGGCTTTTCCCACGCCTCGGTCCACTCGTTTCGCAGCATGCGGCACGGCTTGCCGGTGAACGATCGCGAACGCACGGTGTCGTGACTGGTCGCGTGCAGCAGCGCTTCCTTCTGCGGCGGCGTCGCTTCCGCCTCGGCGACCGTCAGCCACAGCGAGCCGGTCCACACGCCCTGCGCGCCCATCATGAGGGCGGCCGCCATCTGACGGCCATCGCCGATCCCACCGGCCGCGAGCATCGGAAGCGGCGCGACCGCGTCCACGACCTGCGGCCACAGCACGATCGAGCCGATGTCGCCGGTGTGACCACCGCCTTCGCCGCCCTGCGCGATCACGAAGTCGACGCCCGCCTCCTTGTGCGCGAGCGCGTGCTTGACGCTGCCGCACAGCGCGCCGACGAGGCGGCCGGAAGCCTGGATCTCGCGGATCACTTCGGGCGGCGGCGTGCCGAGGGCGTTGGCGACGACCTTCACCTTCGGATGCTTCAGGATCGCCTCGATCTGCGGGCCGGCGGTGGTCGCGGTCCAGCCGAGCAGCTCGCGCGCCTTCTCGCCCGCGGGCAGCTCGGGCACACCGGCGTCGCGCAGCAGCTTCGCGGCGAAGTCGCGGTGGCCTTGCGGCACCAGCTCGTTCAGCTTGCGCTCGAGTCCGCCCGCGTCGAGATCGGTGCCCTTTCCCTCGTACTTGCCCGGGATCACGATGTCGACGCCGTACGGCTTGTCGCCGACGTGGTCGTCGATCCACTTCATCTCGATCTCGAGCTGCTCGGCCGAGAAGCCGACCGCGCCGAGGACGCCGAGCCCGCCGGCCGCCGACACCGCGGCCACGACGTCGCGGCAGTGGGTGAACGCAAAGATCGGGAACTCGATGCCGAGCTTCTCGCAAAGGGGCGTGCGCATGACGGGGACTCCTCGGTGACGGCCCTCTGCCGGGCCGGGCGCGCAACCTTACGCCAGAAATGAAACGTGTTCTAGGTAAGCCCCGAGGGGCCGAACTGCTCAGCTCTTCGAGGCCACCTCCCAGCGCACCATCCGCCCGAGCTTCTGGTTGCCGGTGGTCGAGTCGACGCCGAGCGCCTTGCAGAAGGCCGCGAAGTCTCCGGACTTCTTGAACGCGGCGAAGGCCCGCGTGAGGTTCTCGTCCGGCGTTCGCAGCCCGCCGCCCCTCGGCTTCGCGGTGGCGTCGTACGCCTTGACGAACTGCGCCTTGGTCACGCCCCATTCTTCGAGCGCCCGCAGCGTCCGCGCCGGATCGAGCGCCGAGGGCAGCTCTCCGGGGGCACGCGGATTCCGCCGGACCTTCTTGGATGCCACGCGTCGTCTCCTTCCATGGTGCGGGAATCGGGGCAGAACATACGCGACCGCGATCGCCGTCGATCCGGTCCGTGCGCGGATCAGCTGGACGCCAGGATCTCCGCCACGTGCACGAAGCGCGGGCCGGCGCCCTCCCGGCGCCGGATGCCGTCGAGGTGCAGCAGGCAGCTCGCGTCGGTCGCGGTGACGAATTCGGCGCCGGTCGCGGCGAGATCCGCGAGCTTCGCGCGGCCCATGCGGCCCGAGACTTCGGGGAACTCGGCGGAGAAGGCGCCGCCGAAGCCGCAGCACTCGTCGCGGGCGGGCGCGACGAGCGTGAGTCCCTCGACCGCGCGCAGTACACGCTCGGTCGGGCCGGGCTCCGCACTTCCGCCGACGCTCTCGCTCGGCCGGCCGAGGCCGAGCTCGCGCAGGCCGTGACAGCTCGCGAGCAGCGCGACGCGGTGCGGGAAGCGCGCGCCCAGCTCGATCTGCCCGATCTCGCGCGCGAGGAACTCGGTCAGCTCGAAGGTGCGCGCGCGGATGCGCCGGCCCGCGGCGTCCGTACCGACGCCGAGCGCCGCGTAGTGATGGCGCACCGTCGCGACGCAGCTCGACGACGGGCACACCACCGCGTCGTGGTGCGCGAAGCGCGCCAGGTGGGCGCACGCGAGCCGCGCCGCCTCGGCGGCGAGGCCCATGTTCGCGAACGGCTGCCCGCAGCAGGTCTGCTCCGGGTCGTAGTCCACCGTGCAGCCCGCGCGTTCGAGAACCCGGAACGTGGCTTCGGCCACGGAAGGGGTGAGCTGATCGACGTAGCAGGGAACGAAGAGCCCGACGCGCACGCCCCGACGGTAGCCGCACCCGGGCTGTGAGCCCCGTCACAGCGCCGCGCGAGGCGGCCGGCGACTTTCCCCGCGGAGGAGCAATGGAGATGATCGAATTCTGGATCGCAGTGGCTGTGGCGATCGCAGCGCTCGTGGCGGGTCGCGGACCGGGAACCGGAGCCTACGCCCGCTGAGCCGAGTCGCCTGCCGTCGCCGTAGCCCATCCCTCGCCGCTGCCCCATTGCAAAGCCCCGGATCACGCTTGCCGACCGGGACTAGACGTCGAGCGGCTTCTTGCGCCGCAGCAAGCCTTCCTGCGCGACGCTGGCGAAGCGGACACCGTCCGGCGTCAGCATGCGGCCGTGCACGAGCGCGCGGGCCTCGGTCGCGATCGGCGTCTCGCTGGCGTAGATCCACCAGCCGTCGAGGCGCGGCGTGCGGTGCAGCCACACCGCGTGATCGAGACTCGCGGGAAGCCGCGAGCGCATGCCGCCGTGCATGCGCGCCGCGGTGCGCAAGAGCGTGCGATCGCTCGCGTACACGAGCACGGCGGCGTGCAGGCACGGATCGTCGGGCAGCGCCCCGCGCACGCGCATCCAGACCGCGCGCGACGCGGGCGGCGTCGCATCCGGCCGATCCTCCTCGGGCCGCACGACGCGTACTTCGATCGCGTCGGGCGTGCGCGCGGGCTCGCCGGTCTCGGCGGCGCGCACGCTCTCCCAGTCCGGCAGGCCTTCGGGGCCAGCCGCCAGCGCGGGATCGAGCGCGGGCTCGGCCGCGTGCTCGATCCCGTCGGCGTGCGTCGTGAAGCTGGCGAGACATTCGAAGATCGCGTCGGCGCCCTGCATCGCGACGACGCGCCGCGCCGAGAACGAGCGTCCGTCGCGCGTGCGCGTCACGTCGAAGTGCAGTCCGGCGCCGCCACGACCCGCGCGCAAGAAGAAGCCGTGCAGCGCGTGCAGCCGGCCCGCTTCGACGGTGCGCATCGCGGCGACGGCGCACTGCGCGGCGATCAACCCGCCGAAGAGACGCCGCATCCCCCCGGTCGCCGACGACCCGAAACGGTCGGGGCCCGTCTGCTCGAGATCGAGCCGCGCGAGCAGCCGCGCGAGCGGATCGACGGAATCGCTCATGGGGCAACGGATAGCGGTTGCCGGCGCGATACTCCCGCCAGCCCTCCGGCGATCGAGCGCCCGACGCGCCGGTACGCGGTATCGTCCGCGTCCGCGCCCGAAGGAGCCATGATGATCCGCCTTCACACCGCTGCGACTCCGAACGGTCGCAAGGTCTCGATCGCACTCGAAGAGCTCACCCTGCCCTACGAAGTGCAGACCCTGAAGCTCGACGCAGGCGAACAACTGACGCCCGCCTTCCTCGCGAAGAACCCCAATCACAAGATCCCCGTGCTCGAGGACGACGGCCTCGTGGTGTGGGAGTCCGGCGCGATCCTGCTGCACCTCGGCGAACGCCACGATCCGAACGGTGTGATCCTGCCGAAGGACGCGAAGCAGCGGATCGAGGCGATCCAGTACGCGTTCTTCCAGACGGGCGGCATCGGTCCGAATCTCGGACGCCTCGGCGCACAGCTGCGCAAGCCCGCCGCCGAGCGCAGCGAGGAGATGGTGCAGACCTTCGGCGACGAGGTGTCGCGCCTGCTCGACGTGCTCGAGCGGATCCTCTCGGACGGCCGGCCGTATCTGGCCGGCGCATATTCGATCGGCGACATCATGCACTACCCGTGGCTGCAGCCGCTGCACTTCCTGAAAGCGCCGCCGCTGATGGAGAACGAGCGCCTCGTCGCGTGGATGGAGCGCATGGCCGCGCGCCCTGCGGTGCAACGCGGCATGGCGGTGCCGGCGTAGGAATGCAGATCGAGGGCACGGCGGCTCTGTTCGCGCGGCGCGCGCCTCCGGCGGGCTCGCGGCCGGGTCACTTCGTCGTGCCCGACGACGCGCAGCCGACCGCGATCCGCGCGCTGATCTTCCGCGAAGGCCACTGCGAAGAGCGCAGCGTGACGAGCGCCGAAGAACTGGTCGAGGCGACGGCCGCGCCCGGCGTCACGTGGATCGACGCCGTGGGCCTCGGCGACGGTTCGCTGTTGCACTGGCTGCGCGACGCGCTGGGCGTACACCCGCTGGCCGTCGCCGACATCGCGCACACCGGCCAGCGACCGAAGTACGAGGACTACGGCGAACGCGATCTGATCGTCGTGCAGGCGGTCGAGAGCGAGGACGGCGAGGGCGTGTCGATCGAGCAGGTCTCGATGATCGTCGCGCGCGACTTCGTCGTCACCGTCACGGAGCGCCCGCTGCCGCTCTTCGACCCGGTGCGCGAACGCGTGCGCTCGGGCACTGCGATGGTCTGCCGCATGGGCGCGGACTTCCTCACCTACACGCTGATCGACACCGTCATCGACGGCTACTTCCCGGTGGTCGAGGAAATCGCCGAGGTGCTCAACGATCTCGAGGACGAGATCACGGAGCGGCCCACCGAGAAGACGCTCGGCTATCTCCACACCGTGCGGCGCACCCTGCTCGCCGTGCACCGCGTGATGTATCGGCAGCGCGACGCGCTCGGGACGATGATGCGCGCCGAGGAAGCGCCCTTCTCCGCGCCGGTCCGCGTCTACCTGCGCGACGCCTACGACCACTCGCTCCAGGTGCTGGACAGCGTCGAGTCCTACCGTGAAATGGCCGTCGGCCTGACCGACGTCTACCTCTCGAGCATGAGCAACCGCCTCGGCGAGGTGATGAAGACCCTCACCATCGTCTCCACCATCTTCATCCCGCTCTCGTTCATCGCGGGCGTCTACGGCATGAACTTCGAGCACATGCCGGAGCTCGGATGGGTGTGGGGCTATCCGGCGGCGCTGCTGCTCATGGCGGTGGTCGCGGGCGGACTCCTGTATTCCTTCTGGCGCCGCGGCTGGCTGCGGCGCAGGCGCCGATACCCCCTGGACGACGCGGACGGCGCCGACGCCGAGAGGTAAGCTGCCCTCCCCATGCAGATGCTCGACGTCGCCGTCTGGGGCGGCTTCACGACCTTCGTGCTCGCCCTCCTGGCGCTCGACCTGGGCGTCTTCCATCGCGAGACGCGCGCGCTGCGTTCGGGCGAGGCGCTCGCGTGGGCGGGCTTCTACTTCTCGCTGGCGCTCGCTTTCAACGTCCTCGTCTTCTTCCTCTACGAGCGCAACTGGCTCGGCGTCGGCGTCAGCGTCGGACATCCGATGGACGGCAAGACGGCCGCGCTCCAGTTCCTGACCGGCTACCTGCTCGAGCAGAGTCTCTCGCTCGACAACGTCTTCGTGATCGCGCTGATCTTCGGCTACTTCCGCATTCCCCTGCAGTATCAGCACCGCGTGCTCTTCTGGGGGATCCTCGGCGCGCTGATCATGCGCGGCGCGATGATCGCGCTCGGCGCGGCGCTGATCGCCCGCTTCGACTGGGTCATCTACGTCTTCGGCGGGATCCTGATCCTCACCTCGCTGCGCATGTTGATGTCGAGCGACGAGGAGCCCGAGCCCGAGATGAACTGGCTGGTGCGGCTCGCACGCCGCTTCTATCCGGTGACCACCGACCTGCACGGCGAGCGTTTCTTCATCGACGTCGCCGGCCAGCGCACCGCGACGCCGCTCTTCCTGGTCCTGCTGATGGTCGAGAGCACGGACGTGCTCTTCGCGGTGGACTCGATCCCGGCGATCTTCGCCGTCACGCAGGATCCGTTCCTCGTCTTCACGTCCAACGTCTTCGCGATCCTGGGACTGCGCAACCTCTACTTCGCGATCGCGCCGCTGCTCGGCAAGTTCCGCTACCTGAAGACGTCGCTCGTGGTCATCCTCGCCTTCGTCGGCGTGAAGATGCTGCTCTCGCACACGATGCCGATCCCGACGCTCTGGTCGCTCGGGACGATCCTCGGGATCCTCGTGTCCGGCATCCTGGCGTCGGCCTTCATGGCGCGCCGCGCGTGAATCGCCGCGCGGCTGCGAGCGGCCTCGCGCTCGTCCTGCTCGGCCTCGCGATCTTCGCGTGGAAGGCGGTCGTGTACGACCTGCCGGTGCTGCCGACGGATCCCGAAGGCCTGTGGCGCGTCGAACTCGCGGTCTCGGTGCGCGGCAGCGGCGACCGCGGCAGCGTGCGCGCGCCGCTGCCGTCGACCGGTCCGGGCCAGGAAGTCTACGACGAACGCTCCGCCGCCGACCGCCTGCTCTTCACGATCCGCACCGAGAACGGCGATCGAACCGCGATCTGGCGCGGCGCCTTCAACGGCGTACACGACATCGCGTACGGATTCCGCGTGCGGCTCGAGCCGATCGTGACGCCGCTCGAATCGGCGGCGGGCGTGCCGGTGCCGCGCGAGATCACCGAACGGCATGGCCGGGCCTCGCGCGAGTTCCCCTCCGACGCCGGCGAGATCCAGGGCGTGCTCAGCGCGCTCGCGCTGCCGCCCGCTTCCGACGTCGCCGGCCGCGTGCGATCGGTCTACGCGATGGTCGCGCACGAGGTCGCGACCTCGCGCGGCGGCCCCGACGACGCGCTGATCGCGCTCGCGAACCGCAGCGGCAGCGAGCGCGGCAAGACGGCGCTGCTGGTCTCGCTGCTGCGCGGCGCCGGCGTTCCGGCGCGGCCCGTGCTCGGCCTCGACCTCGGCGGCGGATCGGCGCGCGAGACGCTCTGGGCCGAGGCCTTCGTCGGCGGCGTGTGGGTGCCGCTCTCCCCGAACGGCGCCTTCTTCGCCGAGCGGCCCGCGCACCTCGTGGCGCTGCGCGCGGGCTCGATGGCGGGCGTCGAGGTGACCGGTGCGGAGGCGGTCGCGTCGCGCTGGGACGCGCTGCGCGAGCACCTGCGTTCCGAAGAACTCGCCGCGATGATGGTGCCGCCGAACCGCGCGCTGCGCGCGACCTCGCTGTACCGGCTGCCGGTCGAGACGCAGACCGCGTTGCGGCTGCTGATGACGATCCCGCTCGGCGCGCTGGTCGTGGCGGTGTTCCGCAACCTGATCGGCGTTCCCACCTTCGGCACCTTCATGCCCGTGCTGATCGCGTTCGCGCTGCGCAACGTGCCCGTGTACGTCGGCCTCTTGATGGTGGTCTCGACGATCGGGATCGGCGTCTTCGGCCGGCTCGTGCTGGAGCGGCTGCGCCTGCTCCTGGTGCCGCGCCTCTCGATCCTGCTCTGCGTCGTGGTGCTCGGCGTCGCGGCGTTCGCGCTGCTCGGACGCACGCTCGAAACGCGCGCGCTCTTCAGCGGCGTGCTCTTCCCGATCGTGATCCTCACCATGCTGATCGAGCGTTTCTCGATCGCCGCGGCCGAGGAGGGACTCGCCACGGCGCTCAAGCGCGCGGGCTGGTCGCTGCTGGTCACGGTCGCCGTGTATCCGGTGCTGCGCGACCCCACCGCCGAGTACCTGATGTTCTCGTTCCCCGAGCTGGTGCTCTGTGTGATGGGCGTACTGGTCTGGATCGGCGGCTACACCGGCTACCGGCTCCTCGATCTGCGCCGCTTCCGTTCCTTCGCGAACGCGGACGTCGCGCCGTCGTGAGCTGGCTCCGCACCTGGCGCGCGCTGCGCGACAAGGGCGTGCTCGGCATCAACCGCCGCAACGCCGAGTACACGCTGCGCTGGAACCCGCGTTCGAAGTACCCGACCGTCGACGACAAGCTGCTGACCAAGAAGCTGTGCGCGAGAGCGGGCATTCCGACGCCGAAACTGCTCGCGGTGGCGAGCCATCACTTCGAGCTGCGCGCCTTGCGGCAGGCGGTGCTGGGTCTCGACTCGTTCGTGCTCAAACCCGCCCGCGGCGCGATGGGCAACGGCATCCTGGTGGTGCGGGCGCGCGAGGGCGAGCGCTTCCGCGTGGCCGGCGGCCGCAGCATCGGCATCGACGATCTCTCGTATCACGCCGCCGGCATCATCTCGGGCCTCTACGCGCTCGCCGGCCAGACCGACGTCGCGATCGTCGAAGAACGCCTCGAAGTGCATCCCGCGCTCGTCGAGATCACCACCGAGGGCGTGCCCGACATACGCGTCGTCGTGTTCCGCGGCGTGCCCGCGATGGCCATGACGCGCCTGCCGACGCGCAAGTCGGGCGGACGCGCGAACCTCCACCAGGGCGCCGTCGCCGCGGGCATCGATCTCGGCACGGGCGCCACCACGCACGCGGTCCAGCAGAGCCGCCCGATCGAGAAGCATCCCGACACCGGGCAGAGCCTGCTGCACCGCACGCTGCCGGGCTGGCAGCCGATGCTCGAGTTCGCGGTGCGCGCCGCCGACGAGACCGGTCTCGGCTACGTCGGGGCCGACATGGTGATCGACGCGACGCGCGGCCCGGTCCTGCTCGAGATGAACGCGCGCCCCGGCCTCATGATCCAGCTCGCGAACCAGGCGGGCCTGTTGCCGCGCCTGCGCGCGATCGAGCGCGGCTGGCGTCCGGATCGCAGCGTCGAAGAGCGCATCGCCGCCGGCGTGGCGATCGCGGCGGGAGCGAAGCAGTGAAGACGGCCGTCCTCGCAGCGCTGCTCTGCATCGCGTTCGTTGCTCCGTCGAACGGCCCGGCGCACGCGCAGAACTCGACGGCGCCCGGCGTCGGGGGACCCCGCTACGACGTGCGCTTCGAGATCCGCATCGTGCCCAGCGAGAAGCTGGCGCACGTCGCGATCCACCTCGGCGATCCCGCGCGTGCGGTGGACTGGCTGCGCTTCCGCGTCGAACCCGAGCGCCAGCTCGCGTTCCGCGGCGACGGCCGCGTCGAGGTGAAGCAGGACGGCGCGACGGAGATCGCCACGTGGACCCCGCCGCGCGGCGGCGGCGTGCTGCGCTACGTCGCGCGCATCGATCATCTGCGCGACGAGAGCAGCTACGACGCGCGCGCGACGCGCGACTGGGCGCTCGTCCGCGCCGACGACCTCGTACCGCCCGTGCACGCGAGCTTCAGCGACGGCGCGCAGAGCCGTTCGCGGCTCCAGCTCGTGCTGCCGAGCGGCTGGTCCGCCGTGGTGCCCTACGCGCCGCTCTCCGACGGCACCTGGAGCGTCGATCGCCCCGAGCGGCGCTTCGATCGGCCCGTCGGCTGGCTGCTGATGGGCAAGCTCGGCGTGCTGCGCGAACGCGTCGCGGGCGTGCGCGTCGCGATCGGCGCGCCGGTCGGCCAACGCATGCGCCGCGAAGACCAGCTCGCCCTGCTGCGCTGGACGCTGCCGGTCCTGCGCAAGGTGGCGCCGCTCCCGCAGCGGCTCGCCATCGTCGGCGCCGGCGATCCGATGTGGCGCGGCGGTCTCTCGGCACCGAACAGCGTCTACCTGCACGCCGACCTGCCGCTGATCTCCGCCGACGGCACGAGTCCGCTCCTGCACGAGGTCGTGCACGTGATGCTGCGCGCGCGCTCCGGCGAGCGCGGCGACTGGATCGTCGAGGGACTCGCCGAGCTCTACTCGGTGGAGGCGCTGGTGCGCTCCAAGACGATCTCGAAGCGCCGCGCCGAGCGCGCCTTCGAACGCATCGAAGCCAAGGGCCGCGGCGTCGCGAGCGTCACGGTCGATCGCGCGGGCGCCGCCGTCGCCGCCCGCGGCGTCGTCCTGCTGCGCGAACTCGACGCCCAGATCCGCCGCACGACAGGCGACGCCAGGAATCTCGACGACGTCGTGCGCGCGCTCGTCGAATCGCCGGACGCCATCTCCCTCGCGCGCTTCCGCAGCGTCGCCGAACGCATCGCCGGCCAACCCCTCCCGACCTTCTTCGACCGCCCCGAATTGCGCTGAGCGGGCGAACCGACCGCCGCGATTCCACGACGCCCTGACTCACCGCACCTCGACCCGCCCCGAAAGGCCGGAGGGAGAAGGGGTCGCCGAGGACGGACTGTCGGGCGGCCGCAGGCGACCCCTTCTCCCGCAGGCCGCCGCAACCAACCAACGCCGCAGCGATCAGCCCGTCATCGCTCTCCCGCAGACTCCGAGCCGAACGAGAAGCCGACCGCTCGCCCCATCAATCGCCCGTTGGCGTCGTCGACGAGGATCGTTCCCTCGTTGCCAACAGCGGACTGTCCCGGCCCGGCGGGAAGATTCATCGGAGCCTTCGCTCGCACGATCCATACGTTTCGAGGCTCGTACTCGGACTCAGGCTCGCCCAGCTTGACGAAGCTCACGCCGACCGATGCGCCCGGGACGCATCGCATTTCGAGAATCTGCGGGGGCGCCGGAGATGGACGGGGCGAGCCATCGGGACCTCGATTGAGACCTTGAACGGGCGCCGCGAGACTCGACAGCACCACCTGCGCCACGGCCTCGGGCGTCATGACGGGATCGACACCAGGCTGCATTTGGACGCTGTACGTGCGCTCCGGCATCTCGGCGTAGGAGGGCAGCACGACGCCGAATGGAAGCATGACGAGAATCAGAGCAGCAGACGTTCGCATCGAGTCGATCAAACCGG
>JALOQG010000346.1 GCA_025453505.1 Myxococcota bacterium
ACACCGAGACACAGCGCCAGCGCGCGCAGCTTCATGAAGCGAGGCCCTCACGTTGCGAGAACGCGGCAGTCTATCAGGCGGACCCCGTTGCAGGGGCCGGGAGTTCGCTAAGTAGGGGCGGAATCAGGCCACGACCGGAGGAGGCGCCGGTATGAATTTCGTGCAGATGGCGTGCAGGCGGCGCGGGAAGCGCGCGCAGGAACACACCGCGCGGCGGATCGCGATCGCGGCGGCGCTCGCGGCGGGTCTGCTCGCCGGAGCGGCCGAAGCGCAGACGTCGCGGCGGGTCGCCGTGTCGGACTTCGCAGCCGAAGCGGGCGACTGGTCGGCCAGCGCCGGCCAGGTGCGAGCCAAGGGCAAGGTCCTCGAGTGGCGCTACGAGCTCGACGGCGACGCGGTCTACGTCACGACCACCACCGGCGCCGAGCGCATGAAGGGAGCCACGGCGTTCCTGCTCCGCATCCGCTCCGATCGCCCGGGCGAGCTC
The DNA here is from genome assembly GCA_025453505.1 of Myxococcota bacterium. Classification (GTDB taxonomy): domain Bacteria; phylum Myxococcota_A; class UBA9160; order UBA9160; family PR03; genus PR03. The sequence continues at coordinate 488 of JALOQG010000346.1, forward strand.
GCCTTCCGCGTCGATCAGGAGGGCGGCACCGCCTTCTTCACGAAGATCGAGGTCAGCTCGGAGTGGACGGACGTGCGCCTCGAGAAGGAACAGGTCCGGCACGTCTTCGGCTTCAAGAAGCTGGACCCCGACAAGATCGAGCGCGTGTACGTCGTCGATCTGTCCGCGAAAGATCACAAGTGGGACGGTTCGCGTACGGTGTGGATCGACTCGATCGCGGTGATGTCGGCGGCGGCGCCGGCCGCGGCGCGGCCCGCGGCGGCGGCGGCGGTCGCACCCGGCGATCTCGCCAAGGCCAGCTCGCGCAGCTTCTACCTCTCCATGACGCCGTGGCCCTACGACTTCACGCCGCAGGCGAAGGCGTACACCTACGACCTGATCCAGAAGCACACGGACATGGTCGCGCACCACTTCGACGAGGGCGTGCCGTGGCCCGAGGCGCTCGCAGGCGAGCCGTATCACGAGAAGGTCCGCGAGGATCTCGACCACCGCGTGAAACAGCTCCCCGGCAAGCAGCGCTACCTCGCGCTGACGCCGCTCTCGCCCGCTCGCGACGGGCTCGCGCTGCACTGGAGCCACGAGCCGAACCAGAAGCTGCCGAAGGAGTGGAAGTCGAAGTCGTTCGACGATCCCGAGGTCGGGGAGGCCTACCTGAACTACGCGCGCACCATGATCCGCAAGTTCCAGCCGACCTACGTCAACTACGGCATCGAGTCGAACATCCTGGCGGAGCACAACGCGCGCGCGTTCGACGCCTACGTGAAGCTGAACGCGGCGGTGTATCCGCGGCTGAAGGCGGAGTTCCCGAACATCCCGTTCTTCCTCTCCTTCCACATCGGCTCGCTCGAGGAAGATCGCGGCAAGCAGGTGAAGGCGATCCAGCGGCTGCTCCCCTACTCCGACTTCGTGACGGTCAGCACCTACCCGTACGGCGAGAAGCACCGCAGCAAGGGCGGCTCGTACTCGAATCCGTCCGAGCTGCCGGGCGACTGGCTGCGGCAGGTCGCGGCGCTCGCGCCGGACAAGCCGTTCGGGGTCGCGGAGACTGGCTTCATCGCGCAGGACTTCGAGGCGAAGAAGCTCCGCATCCGCGTACCGGGCAACGAGCAGCACCAGACGCAGTACGTGAAGTGGCTGCTCGAAGAGGTGCAGGCGCTCGACGGGAAGTTCGTGGTGTGGTTCGTGCCGCGCGACTACGACGCCTTCTGGAAGCGGCTCGAGAAGATGGGCATGAGCGAGGTGTTCAAGACGTGGCAGGACACGGGTCTCGTCGACGAGTCGGGCCGCGAGCGCGGCTCGCTGAAGGTCTGGGATTCGTGGCTCGCGCTGCCGCGCCGCTGACCATCGCCCCGAGCGTCGCGTGAGCCGGGACGTCTCGATCCTCGCGTGTCCGAAGTGCGGCGGCGCGCCGCTCGTCGCGGCGGAGGAGTCGCTCGCGTGCGCCGGCTGCGACTCGCGCTTCCCGATCGAGGACGGTATCCCCGACCTGCTCGTCGGCGAGCGCTTCCACGACGAGAGCGGCTGCGACGTCTGGGAGAACGAGGAGAAGACCGGCCGCTTTCTCGCGACGAGCTACCTCGCGCCGCTGATCGAGCGCCTCTTCGGCGATCGCGATCCCGTCAGCCTGCGCGTGCTCTCGATCGGCTGCGGCGTCGGCTCGGACGTCGAAGTGCTCGGCAGCCGCGGCTACGAGGCGTACGGAGCGGACGCGGGTGGTCGGCCGCAGCTGTGGCGGCGCCGCTCGTTTCCCGAGCGCTTCTACTTCGCCAATGCGAAGCACCTGCCGTTCCGCAGCGAGACCTTCGATTTCGTGTTCCTGTGCTGCGTGATCCCGCACATCGGCGTCGTCGGCGACACCTACGAGACGACGCCCGATCACGCGGCGCAGCGGCAGGCCGCGTGGGACGAGGCGCTGCGCGTGCTCAAGCGCGGCGGGCACATCCTGCTGAGCGCGCCCAACAAGCGTTGTCCGCTCGATCTCTTCCACCGCAAGTTCCACTGGGTGCACCTGCCGCGCGTGCACTCGCCGTGGGAGACCTTCCTGCTGTCCGTGGACGAGTACCGCGAGCAGCTCGTGGTGCGCGGCGGCTGCCGCGATTTCGAGGTGCTGCCGCTCGAGGGCTACTGGGGCTTCTTCATCTCGTCCGGCTACTGGTTCGGCCGCCTGCTCCAGGCGCCGATCCGGCTGCTCTTCAAGCTGATGAGCTGGGAATCGACGCGCTGGCTGCGCGGCACGTTCCTCAATCCGTGGCTCGTCGTGCGCGCACAGAAAAGCTGAGCGGGCACCCGTGAAGGTCGGAATCACCGCGGAGTGGGCCGGCGCCGGAGCCGGCGGACCCGAGCGCTACACGATCGAGCTGCTGAACGGGCTCGCGTCCGTCGCGCACGATCACGAGATCCGCGTCTATCACTGCGACGCGGCGCCGCGCGCGTGGCTCGACTCCTTGCCGAAGAGCTGGCAGCTCCAGCGCCTCGGCGGATCGCGGCGTCTCGCGATTCCCCTCGGCCTGCCGATCGAGCTCGTGCGCCGGCCCGTCGACGTGTGCCACGCGACCTACTTCATGCCGCCCGTCGCACCGGGACGTTTCGTGCTCTCGATCCTCGATCTCGGCTTCGAGAGCCATCCGGAACACTTTCCCTGGGCGGTGCGGATGCGGCTCTCCCGGCTGACGCGGTCCGGCGCGCGCCGCGCGCGCCACATCGTCACGCTCTCGGAACACGCGAAGCGATCCATCGTCGATCTCTACGGCGTACCGGCCGACCGGATCAGCGTGACGCCGCTGGCCGCGAGCGACGACTTCTCGCCCGCGCCGCGCGACGACGACGCCGCGATCCGCGCGCGCTTCGGTCTGCCCGCCGAGTACCTGCTCTACGTCGGCAAGATCCAGGCGCGCAAGAACATCCCGCGGCTGCTGCGTGCATACCGGGCGCTGCGCGAGGAAATGCCCGGCGCGCCGAAGCTGGCGCTCGTCGGCGACCGCACGTGGAAGTCCGAGGAGACCTTCGCCGTGCTCGACGAACTCGCGCTCGCGCCGCACGTGCTGTTGCCCGGCCGTGCCACCGACGCGGAGCTGCCCGCGATCTATCGCGGCGCGACGCTCTTCGTGTACCCGTCGCTGCTCGAAGGCTTCGGCATGCCGCCGCTCGAGGCCATGCAGTCGGGCGCGCCGGTGGCGTGTTCGAACGCGTCTTCGCTGCCGGAAGTGATCGGCGGCGCGGCGATCGCGTTCGATCCGCTCTCGGTGGCGGCGATCACGGATGCGCTGCGGCGCATCCTCGAGAGCGAGACGCTGCGCAGCGATTTGGTCGAGCGCGGCCGGCAGCAGGCGCGCAAGTTCAGCTGGC
>JALOQG010000035.1 GCA_025453505.1 Myxococcota bacterium
TGGCGGTTTGTTGGGACATGGTGTTCGGCAAGTTGCGGCCGATGGATCCAGCCTCGCGGCGTGATGCACTGCGACTCTATGGACCCATCGTGTGCTGGCTCGTCGTCTACTTCGGTCTGCGTTGGGTCGCGATCGGAAACTTCGTTGGTGGAGATGGGAGTGCCAGGTTCGGCTCTCCCCGGGCGTTCCTGGATTTTCACCTGCTCTTCTGGCGTTCCCTCTTTCTCCCCGATCTCTTCTCGGCGGGATCGGTGCCGAACGCGGGCCTCGTCGTCGGGATCCTCGGGATCGTCGCAATCGTCGGCGCGTTGACGTCCGGTGCGAGTAGCGAGACCGTCCGACGCATCTTCTACTTCGGTCCGGTGTGGTATCTCTGTTGCACGCTGTTGCTCTACGGGACGTACTTTTCGCATCGCCATCATGCACCCCTCATCGTGGGGCTCATCGTGTTCACGGCGCTCGTCATCGCGGCGCTGTCGAGCAGCGCGTCGAGACGCGTTCAGCTCGCGGTCGCGATGGGGGGCATCCTCGTGTCGGCCGCCGCCTTCGTTCCACCCACTCGTGCAATGGCGATTCGTTTCGATCGAGCGAGCGAGGTGGTGAGAGCGATTCGCATCCGCATAGAGGACGCTACTCGCGATCTGCCGCCCGGCAGTCGAGTCCGCCTGTCGCGGGTGCCCCAGAGCACGTCGCCGCCGTACTTCTTCGGTTGGGGCCTGTTGTCTGCGTTGCAGCGCCCCTTCACCGAGACCGACCTCGCGAAGCACTCGGTCGTCTTCAATCCCCACAACAGGAAGCTGACGCGGTCGAAGGACGTTCCGCCCGAGTCCTTCGATTTGACGCTAGACCTTGGGGCGCCCGTACCCTGAGGTGGCAGCCGGGTCCTGCTGCAGAGGATGGATGGTTCCATGGCCGAAGGATCGCTGGCAGCCCACTTCGAGCGCATCGCCCGCGACGGCTACACGGTCGTCGAGAACGTTTTCTCCGGCGACGAAGCGGACGCGATCCTGGACGACCTCGCGCGGCTCGAGCGCGATCTCGGCATCGACTTCGCGCGCAACGATTTCGAGGGCCGCCGCACGAAGCGCGTCTACAACCTGCTCGCGCACGGCAAACGCTTCGAGGCCATCCCCGTGCATCCGGCGGTGCTGCCGATCGTCGAAGGCGTGCTCGACGCGGGGTGCCTCGTCTCGTCGCTCTCGTCGATCGCGATCCACCCCGGCGAGCGCGCACAGCCGATCCACGCCGACGACCAGCTGCTCCCGCTCGCGAAGCCCCACGTGGCCACCGTGTGCAACACGATGTGGGCGCTCACGGATTTCACCGAGGAGAACGGCGCGACGCGCATCCTGCCCGGCTCGCACACTCGCGATCACAGCCCCGCGTACGGCTCCGAGCACGCGTCCATCCCGGCCGAGATGCCGCGCGGATCGGTGCTGGTCTGGCACGGCTCGCTGTGGCACGGCGGCGGCGCCAACCGCAGCGGCGCGGTTCGCGTCGGCATCGCGATGAACTACTGCGCGGGCTGGATCCGCCAGCAGGAGAACCAGCAGCTCGGCATCCCGCGCGAGATCGCGCGGGGCTTCTCGCCGCGGCTGCGCGAGCTGGTCGGCTACGGCGTGTATCGCGGTCTGATCGGACACATCGACAAGCGCGATCCGAAGGAGCTGCTCGGCGATACGGGGGCGCTCGAGACCGTCTGGGAGAGCGCGGACGCGGTGCGGCGCAGGCGTGAGAAGCGGAGCTGAGTGGTGAGCGATCCCGGCGGGCGTCGCGCGCCCGGCTTCGTCGCATTCTTCATCGATCGACCGATCTTCGCGGCCGTCGTGGCGATCCTGATCACGCTCGCCGGTGCGATCTCGATCCCGCTGCTGCCCGTTTCGCAGTTTCCGCCGATCGTGCCGCCGACCGTGCAGGTGTCGGCGAACTACAACGGCGCCAGCGCCGACGTGGTCGAGCGCACCATCACGCTCCCGATCGAGGAACAGATCAACGGCGTCGAAGGCATGCTCTACATGTCTTCCACCAGCGCCAACGACGGGCAGATGAGCCTCACCGTCACGTTCGCGCTCGGCCGCGACCCCGACATCGCCACCGTCAACGTCAACAACCGCGTCGCGGTCGCCGAGCCGCGCCTGCCCGAAGAGGTCCGGCGTTTCGGTCTCACGACGCGCAAGCAGTCGCCGGATCTCACGCTGGTCGCGAACCTGCTCTCGCCCGACGGCTCGCGCGACGCGCTCTTCCTCTCGAACTACGCGCTCATCAACGTGGTCGATCGTCTGAAGCGAGTGCCGGGCGTCGGCGAAGTCGGCATCTTCGGCGAACGCCGCTACGCGATGCGGATCTGGCACCGCCGTGCGCGAGCAGAACGTGCAGGTGGCGGCGGGCCGCGCGGGATCGCCGCCCGCGCCGGAAGGCACGCAGCTCGAGATCCCGCTGCGCACCAAGGGCCGGCTCACCACCGAGGACGAGTTCCGCGCGATCGTGCTGCGCGCCGAGGCGGACGGCTCGATCCTGACGCTCGGCGACGTCGCGCGCGTGGAGCTCGGCGCGCAGAGCTACAGCGGCTTCACGCGTCTCACCGGCCAGCCGACGATCAGCCTCGGCGTGTTCCAGCTTCCGGAGGCCAACGCGCTCGAAGTGTCGGCCGCCGTGCGCGCCGAGCTCGACCGGATGTCCGAGACTTTTCCGAGCGGCGTGTCGTGGATGGTGCGCTACGACCCGACGCGCTTCGTCGCCGAGTCGATCTCGGAGGTGCTGCGCACGCTGGTCGAGGCGATGCTGCTGGTCTTCCTGGTCGTCTGGATCTTCCTGCACGACTGGCGCACCACGCTGATCCCCGCGATCACGATCCCGGTGTCGCTGATCGGCACCTTCGCGGTGCTCAACGCGATCGGGCTCTCGATCAACACGATCACGCTCTTCGCGCTCGTGCTGGCGATCGGGCTCGTCGTGGACGACGCGATCGTGGTGGTCGAGAACGTCGCGCGACTGCTCGGCGAGGGGCTCTCGCCGCGCGAGGCGGCGCGCCAGTCGATGGGCGAGGTCACCAGCGCGATCATCGCCTCGACGCTCGTGCTGGGCGCGGTGTTCGTGCCGGTCGCGTTCCTGCCCGGTACGACCGGGTTGCTGCTGCGGCAGTTCGGGCTCGCCGTCACGTGCGCGGTGCTGATCTCGCTGCTGAACGCGCTCACGCTCTCGCCAGCGCTCTGCGCGATCCTGATGCGGCCGCACGGTCCGACGAAACACCGCTTCTTCGCGGCGTACGATCGCGTCTTCGACCGCGTCGTCGCGCGCTACGACCGCGGCGTGCGCGCGCTCTTCCCGCGCCGCGCGCTCGTGCTCGGCGGCTTCCTCGCGCTCGTGGTCGCGACCTTCGCGCTCTTCCGCGCCGTCCCGACCGGCTTCATCCCCGACGAGGACCAGGGCTACTTCATCGTCTCGTTCCAGCTGCCCGACGGTGCGTCGCTCGACCGGACGCTCGAGGTCGCCAAGCAGGTCGAGAAGATCCTGCTCGGCACGCCCGGCATCGTCGGCACGAATCTCTTCGGCGGCTTCGACGCCCTCACCGGTACGTCGCCGCCGAACTTCGGCTCGGTGTTCGTGACGCTCGCGCCGTGGAACGAACGCGGCGCGATGGGCCAATCGCTCGAGTCGATCTTCGGCCAGGTGCGGCCGCAGCTCGCTGGCATCGTCGAGGCGCGCGTCGTCGCGCTGAACCCGGCGCCGATCCGCGGCCTCTCGCGCACGGGCGGCTTCGAGTTCCAGCTCCAGGACCGCGCGGGCGGCTCGCTCGCGGATCTGGCCGCGGTGGCGCAGCAGGTCGTCGACGCGGCGAACCAGTCGCCCGAGCTGCGCAGCGTCTTCACGTCGTTCCGGCCGGTGACGCCGCAGGTCTTCGTCGATCTCGACCGCGCCAAGGCCGAGACGCTCGGCGTCTCCGTGACGAAGGTCTTCGAGACGCTGCAGGTCTTCATGGGCGGGCTCTACGTCAACGACTTCGACCGTTTCGGCCGGCTCTTCCGTGTGTACGCGCAAGCAGAGGGCGAGATGCGCGGCGAGCCCGACGACGTGAAGCGCTTGTGGGTCCGCTCGGAGCGCGGCGAGATGGTGCCGCTCTCGACACTCGTCGCGCTCGACCGCATCGCCGGGCCGCGCGACATCCCGCGCTACAACGTGTTCCGCGCTGCCAAGATCCAGGGCGAGGCGGCGCCCGGCTTCAGCTCCGGACAGGCGCTCGACCGCATGGAGGCGATCGCGGCCGAGGTGCTGCCGGAGACGATGTCCTTCGAGTGGACGGGCACCGCGTTCCAGGAGCGTCAGGCCGGACGCGAGGTACAGATCATTCTCGCGCTCTCGCTGCTCGTCGTGTTCCTGTTCCTCGCCGCGCAGTACGAGAGCTGGAGCCTGCCGTTCGTGATCCTGCTCGCGGTGCCGCTGGCGTTTCTCGGCGCGCTCGGCGCGCAGTTGCTGCGCGGTCTCGCCAACGACATCTATTGCCAGATCGGACTCGTCACGCTGATCGGGCTCGCGGCGAAGAACTCGATCCTGATCGTCGAGTTCGCCAAGCACCGCCGCGATCAGGGCGCGAGCCTCGTGGACGCCGCGCGCGAGGCCGCCGAGATCCGCTTCCGTCCCGTGATCATGACCGCGTTCTCGTTCATCCTCGGCGTGTTGCCGCTGGTGATCGCGTCGGGCGCGGGAGCCGCGGCGCGCCGCTCGCTCGGCACCGCGGTGTTCGGCGGCATGCTCGTCGCGACGGTGCTGAGTCTCGTGCTGGTGCCCGCGCTCTACGTGATCGTGCAGGGCGCCGCCGAGTGGGTTGCGAACCGCGTCCGCGGCGGGCGCCGTCGCGAAGGAGCTTCGGCATGAGGCGGAGACGGCTTCGGATCGGCGCGGCGCTGCTGGTCGGTTTCGCGGCCGCTGCGTGTGGCAGCGGCGAACCGGCCGGCGGTCCGCCGCCGCCGGAGGTGCAGGTCGCGACGGCCGTCGTCGGCACGGTACCGGATCGTCGCGAGCACGTCGGCCACGTGCGCGCCGTCCAGCAGGTCGACGTGCGCGCGCGAGTACGCGGCTACCTGCTCGAGCGGCGCTTCGACGAAGGGCGCATGGTCGCGGCCGGCGACGTGCTCTTCCGCATCGACCCGAGCAGCTACGAGGTCGCGCTGGCGCAGGCCGAGGGACAGCACGCCCGGGCGGTCGCGAGCGCGCGCCGCGCCGCGCTCGACTACGACCGCGCCCAGGAGCTGTTCGCGAAGAAGGTCGTGGCGAAGTCCGGCATCGACGCGGCGCGCGCCGAACGCGACGCGACCGCCGCCGACGTCGCCGCCGCCGAAGCGGCCGTTCGCGAGGCGAAGCTGAACCTGTCGTGGTGCGAAGTGCGCGCTCCGTTCGCGGGGCGCATCGGCCGCGCGCTGGTGGACGTCGGCAATCTGGTCGGAGAGTCGGGCCAGGACACCGTGCTCGCGCGCATCGTGCAGATCGACCCGATCCACGTGCACTTCGCGCCCACCGAGCGCGATCGGCTCGACGTGCTGCGCGGCGAACGCGAAGGCCGCATTCCCGCCGATCGCGCGAGCGGCGCGATCCCGATCGAGGTGAGACTCGGCGACGGGACCCGCTACCCGCACGACGGCACGATCGACTTCGTCGATCCCAGCATCGAGGACACGCGTGGGACCGTCGCGGTGCGCGCGCTCCTGCCGAATCCCGAAGGTACGCTGAAGCCCGGCGAGTTCGTGCGCGTGACGGTGGTGTTCCCGGATCGCCCGGACGTCGTGCTCGTTCCGCAACGCGCCGTGCTCGACGAGCAGGGCGGCGCCTACGTGCTCGTGGTCGACGCGCAGGACACGGCGGTGTATCGCCGCGTCGTTCCCGGCGTCGTGCACGACGGCCTGCAGCAGATCGTCGAGGGGCTCGCCGCGGGCGAGCGCGTGATCGCCGACGGCATGCAGAAGGCGCGGCCCGGTACGAAGGTGATCCCGCAGCCGCTGGAGCCCGCGCCGGCGCAGCCGTGATATGGTCGCGCGATGCCGCGGAGAATCCTGCGTCTCGTTCTGGTGTCGGGTCTCGTCGTCGCACTCCCCGCGCTCTGGTGGTGGACGCGACCGACTCGGGAGTCGCCCGCCCTCGAGGAGGCGGCACCGCCCGCGGTGGTTTCCGAAGAGGCGGCGGGGGCCGCAGTGCCCGAGGCCGGGGTCGCGCCCCCTCCGACACTCGCGCCCGGTGCGGGCGTGCTGGCGCCGCCCGTCGCGCCGATCGACGAGCTGGTGCCGGGATCCGGGATCGACCTCGAGGCGGTACGCGCCGCCATGCCGGACAACCTCTACTGGGAGTTCGCGGCGCCCACGCAGGATCAACGGCTTCTCGCGGAGCGCGACCGCGAGCGCGCGCGCTGGAACGAGACGTTCGGCCGGGTGCAGGCCGGCGACGCATCGAAAGAGGAGATCGAGGCCTATTTCGATCATCGCCAGCGGCTCTCGAGCGACTACGTCCGGGTCATCGACCACATGCTCCAGCACTACCAGGCGACCCTTTCGGAAGACCACCAGGCGCTGCTGCACACCGCGCGGCGTCTCCATCTCGCGCGCCTGCAGGAGATCCCGCGCCGCCTCCAGGAAGCGTACGACCGCGGAAAGACTCAGGAAGAAGCGCGCGCGGCGTGGCAGGCGCAGCAGCAGGACTTCGAGTCGGAAGAAACCCCGGATGCGCCCCCGGTCCCATGACGCAATGCGGCGTCTCGCAGATCGGTGTCGAAGCCCCCGTCGCAGGCGCCGAAACTAGTTGAGTCCTCCTCGACTTTCATGATATCAGGACCGCGCCCGAGCAAAGGGAGGGACCTGGAAATGAAGGATCGAGGAAGACGTCTCCACGGCATCGAGATCCTCGGCATCGCAGTACTCGCGAGCGCGCTGGCGCTGACGACGGCGCGAGCCATCGGCATCGAGGACGTCGTCGACGGTGGCAACACCTATGCGTGGCAGGAGGTGGCGCTACCCGGGACGATCTGCGGCAACGGTTCGCAGTACCGCTTCTACGTCTACGACTCTCCGACTTCGAACAACATGCTCATGCTCTTCGAAGGCGGCGGTGCGTGCTGGGACTACGACACGTGCAGTGGCCGTGCCGGCATCCTGGGTGCGGCGCATCCGAACGGCATCCCGGCCAACTACATCCAGGAGTTCCAGCCGAAGTACGTCTCTCCGCTGTTGAACGGCGCGGATCCCGGAATTCCGCTGCGAGCCAAGAAGGACCTCGCGACCAAGGGCTACGACATGGTCTACATGCCGTACTGCACGGGCGACGTGCACATCGGCAACGCCGTCGTCACCTATTCGGACCCGACCGGCGCGAACCCGCCGCTCACCTGGCGCCACAACGGCTACAACAACACGATCGCCGCGCTCAACCACCTGCGCACTCGCTTCCCGAGCATCAACAAGCTGCTCGTGACGGGCTTCAGCGCCGGCGGCGTGGCGTCGCACGCCGGCTACTACTTCGCGCGTCGCACCCTGCTTCCGGCCAAGGGCTACATGCTCAACGACTCGGGTCCGACCTTCCCGGCGCCCAACGCCACCTACAAGTCGCGCCCGCTCCACGACCTGATCAAGGTGACCTGGAACCTGCCGTCCGTGTACGGCCTGCTGCCGGCCACGTTCAACGCGAACGACCTCGGCACGATGACCGACATGCTCGCGCGCGAATTCCCCAATGATCAGCTCGCCTACACCGGCTACTCGAGCGACTACAACTTCTCGCGCTTCTCGTACGAACGCTTCTACCCCAACATGACGCAGGCCAACGTGCTGGCCTACTGGCGCGCGGACCAGACGAACTTCATCAACAAGATGAAGACCTACCCGAGGTTCAGCTATCACGTGCCGTGGCACCGGCCGATCAACGCCAGCCACTGCTCGTCGATCATCACTTTGATCGGGAGCCACTCGTGTCCGACGGTGCGGAAGAAGAAGGGCTTCGAGATCTTCGAGCTGCCGTGGTCGCAGACCTGGAAATGTCCGAGCGGGAACGTGCCGTTCGACACCTTCCTCACGAACTGGCTGAACAACAACCAGGTGATCCGCGCGGTCGAGCCCGAGAACAACTTCAACAACGAAGACCCGGGCATGAGCATCGTCGCGCCGCTCATCAACGACGCGCTCGACGGCTGAGGCATCGGGTCGACACGGATCCGGGGTTGGATCGGGAACCGGGGCCGGAGGTCCGCAAGGGCCTCCGGCTCCTCTTCGCGCTCGCGCTCGCGATCGCGGCGCCCGCGTCCGCGGAGCCGGGAGCGGGTCCGCTCGGGATCGCCGAGCCGCGCCTGCCAGAGCCCTACACGCTCGAGCAGCGCTTTCTCCAAGCGGCGCGCGAGGGCGATCGCGCGACGCTCGAACTCGCGCTCGCGCGCGGCGTGGCGCCGACGGCCCGCGACGATCTCGGGCGCTCCTCGCTCCTGCTCGCAACGCACGACGCCGGCTCCTTCGAGATCGTTCGCTTCCTGCACGGAAAGGGCGTCCCGCTGGACGAGCCCGACATCGGCGGCCGCGCGGCGCTCTCCTGGGCCGCCGCCGACGGGCGCGAGGAGATCGCGCGCTGGCTGATCGAGCAAGGGGCGCAGGTCGATCGCCGCGACGTCGAGGGCCGGACGCCGCTCTTCCACGCCGCGGCGGCCGGACACGCTTCGATCGCGACGCTGTTGCTCGATCGCGGCGCGAACCCGAACGCCGCGGACCGCTTCGGCGACACTGCCCTGATTCTCGTCTGCGCGCGCGGCCAGCAAGCCATGGCGACGCTGCTGCTCGCGCGCGGCGCCGATCCGTCGCTGCGCAACCAGGAGGGCAAGACGGCGGCGGATCGTGCGGCGCCGGACGCGGCCGTGTGTCGCAGCGCGGGCGCGCTCCAGTCGCCGCGTTGACGGCCCGCACCTTCGCGTGCGCGGTGCTCGGTGGCGCGCTCTTCTGTCTCGGCTACGCCGGATACGGCCTCTGGCCGTTCGCGCTCGTCGCGTGGGTTCCGCTCTGGATCGCGATCGATTCCGCGCGTTCCCGTCGCGGCGCTGCGCTCGCCGGATTCGTGTTCGGCTGGACCGCGCACGCGGGGGGATTCAGCTGGTTGTGGCGCCTCGTCGACGTCTTCTTCGCCGGTCAGGTCGCGCTCGGTGCGACGCTCTGGTTCTCGCACTCGATCTGGTTCGCGTCCGGCTGGGCGCTCTACGCGCTCCTCTACGCTGGCGCGCGCGAGCGCGGCTGGCCGGTCGCGCTCGGGGGCGTCGCGCCGCTGCTCGCGGTCGAGTGGCTGTGGCCGTCGCTCTTCCCCGTTCACCTCGGCGATGCGCTCGTCGAGCGGACGGCGTGGATCCAGATCGCCGATCTCGGCGGTCCGCTGCTGGTCAGCGCACTCGCGATCGCCGCAAACGTCGCAGCGTTCGAGGCGTGGCGCTGGCTGCGCGGCGCGAGATCGAAGCCGCTCGCGATCTGGGTCGCGGTGGCGGGGGCCTTCGTCTTCGCCTCGGCGTACGGCGTCGTGCGCGCCGCGGCGATCGAGCGGGCGATCGCGCAGGCCCCGGCGCTCCGTGTCGGCATCGTGCAGGCGAACCTCGATCCGCTCGACAAGCGCCGCGACCCGGAGCGCGTGCACGCGATCCACCTCGCGCTGTCGCGCGCGTTGCTCGCGGAGGAGTCGGTGGACCTTCTGGTGTGGCCCGAAACGGTCTACACGCGGGGCATCCGGGGCCCGCTGCCAGTGGCCGGCCGCCCGATCCGTTCGGATCTGGACGTGCCGCTGCTCTTCGGCGCGGCGTCGCTGCGCACGGAGTCGGGGCGCTCGCTGACGTACAACTCCGCGTTCCTGATCGGCCCCGACGGCTCGATCCGCGACGGCTACGACAAGAACCTGCTCGTGCCGTTCGCGGAGCGGCTTCCGCTCGCGGGGTGGACGGAGCGCTGGCTCCCGCACGCGCGCGATTTCGGAGCCGCGCAGACCACTCCGTCGCTGCGCCTCGGCGCCTTTCGCATCGCGACACCGATCTGCTACGAGACGGTCGTCCCCGGCTTCGTGCGCCGCATGGTGCGCGAGGGCGACGCGAACCTGATCGTCAGCCTCGCCAACGACGGCTGGTTCGGCGATTCGCAGGAGCCGTGGCTGCATCTCGCGCTGGCCCGCTTCCGTGCCGTCGAGCAGAGGCGCTTCGTCGTTCGCGCGACCAACAGCGGCGTCTCGGCGGTGATCGACCCGCTCGGTCGCGTGCTCCAGCAGACGCCGCTGCTCGAGTCCACGACGCTGCGTGCGAGCGTCCATGCGCTGGACGTCGATTCGCCGTATCGGCGATTCGGCGACTGGCCGGGCTGGATCGCGGTCGCGGCCGTCGCGTCGATGCTCGCCGCGCCGCGGAGGGCCGTCTAGCCGGACACGCGCTCGGACCGGTCCGTCAGCGCGACTCCGCGACCCACATTGCGCCGCAGCCGCGGCACCAGCGGCGCACGCGCCGGTGGCGGCGCGGGACGAGCACGCCGAGCAGGAAGAACACTCCCATCGAGAGCCACGCGAGCGCGGGGACGCGATCGGTGCGCTGCACGGTCGCCGTCGCCGAAGAGCCGCAGCGCGGGCACAGCTCGTCGTCGGGTGCGGGCAGTACCGCTTCGGGAACTCCCTCGAGTGCGGGCGAGTGATCGAGCGCCAGCAGCGTGCGCGCGCGCTCCGCGTCCTCGGGCCGCACGGCGACCTTGACCCCGCCGACGGCGCCCGCGACGTGGAACTGCACGCCGATCTGCTCGGCGTCGAGGACGAAGGCCTCGATGCCGTCCGCCTCGAGCAGCGTCCGCGCGATGTGCGCTTCGTGCGCGAACCAGGTCACGAGCACGATCTCGAAGCCGCTCTGACGCTTCGGGAACATGCCGGCAGGATAGGCGTCGTGCGCGGCGCGGCGAGCGCCCCGGCGCTCAGCCGTCGAGCTTGGCGCGGAAGTGGTCGCGCCACGCCTCCGACAGCGCCGGCAGCGCGATCAAGCGGGCGATCTGGTCGCGGTCGGGCGTGTCGGCGCCGTGGATCCGGTTGGCCTCGGCGATCGAGATGCGGTCGCCCGTCGCGGCGACGAGCTCGATCGCGTCGCCCGTGCGCAGCTCGCCCTCGCGCGTCACGCCGAGATAGAAGCCGCTGCGTCCGCTGCGCAGGAACTGCTTCACGATCGCCGGCCGCTCGAAGCGTACGCCGAGCTTGAAGCAGGGGATGCGCGGTTGCGTGATCACGAACTCCGCGCTGCCGCAGCGGAGCCGGTCGCCGATGCACACGTCCGTCTCGACGAGGCCTCGCGTCGTCAGGTTCTCGCCGAATGAGCCCCACGCGAGCGTGTCCACGCCGAGTTCACGCTGCCAGGCGGCGTAGTGTTCGGAGGGATAGGCGTAGACGGCCTTGTCACGGCCGCCGTGTACGCTGAGGTCGGACTGCCCGTCGCCGTCGAGATTGAAGGTGCGGACCGCTACGGCGCCGGCGACGGGATCCTTGAAGATGGACGTGCGGACGAGCTTGCCGCGCCATGCGACGTCGCGCGGCCGCCCGACGTGGACGGAGAGGATCTGCATCGCGCGAGGATCGCGGTGCGGAACGGCCCGGGCAAGCGCGTCCCGACCGCGCGGAGGCGGGCTACCGTCGGCGCGTCGTGAAGCCGTCCCGCCCCGCAACGTCCGCCTACGCGCGCCGCGCCGTCGCGCACCTGCGCGACGCCGATCCCGTGCTCGCGCGCGTGATCGACGCCGCCGGGCCGCTGCGCCTCGAGCAGAAGCAGACGACGAGTCTCTTCGCCGCGCTCGCCGAGTCGATCGTCCATCAGCAGTTGAACGGCCGGGCGGCCGCGACGATCCACGCTCGTGTCTGCGCGCTGTTTCCGCGCGCGCAGGACGGCCCGACGCCGGCGCAGATCCTGCGCGCACCCGACGAGAAGCTGCGCGGCGCCGGTCTCTCCGCCGCGAAGCTGCTCGCGATCCGCGATCTCGCGCTCAAAGCGAAGGAGGGCGCGATCCCGAGCCTCGAAGAAGCTCGCGGTCTCGACGACGCGGAGTTGATCGAGCGTCTCACGGCCGTGCGCGGGATCGGAACCTGGACGGTGCAGATGCTGCTGATGTTCCGGCTCGGGCGCCCGGACGTGCTGCCGATCGACGACTACGGCGTCCGCAAGGGCTTCCAGATCGCGTACCGCAAGCGCGCGCTGCCGGCGCCGAAGGACGTCGCGAAGCACGGCGCGCGCTGGGCGCCGCATCGCAGCGCGGCGAGCTGGTATCTGTGGCGCGCCACGGAACTCGACGCGCTATAGCGTCGCGCCGGTCCGGATCGCGACGCCGAGCACGAGGAAGACGAGCCCGAGCAGCGTGACCAGCGCGATGTGCACGGCGAGGAAACGCAGGTTGCCGGGCCCCAGATTCGGGATCAGGCGCAGGCGCGCATGGAGCGCGAGCAGCATCGTCAGGCCCAGCGTCGCGAGCTTCGCGAGCACGAGTCGCTCCTGCGGCGAGTCGGGTGAGAACCAGCTCGCGACGTCGGGGGCCCAGCGCAGCGCGAGCAGGATTCCCGTCACCACCTGGAGCAGCAGCGCGGGGATGCCGATGCGCTCGAAGCCCGCCTCGAAGTCGCGCACGATGGCCGGATCTCGCGCGCGGAGCGCTCGCGGCAGGACGGCGAACGAGAGCACGAGGTGTCCGCCGACCCAGACGCTGGCGCCGAGCAGATGCAGTGCGACGAGCACGCTGTAATCGTTCAAGGGGAAGTGTCTCCGGGCAGCACCACGATTCCGTCGGCCGCCAGGTTCCGGCGCGCGTCGGCATCGTAGCCGAGTTCCGCGAGCACCTCCGCCGTGTGTTCGCCGTGCAGCGGCGGAGGGACGCGAACCTGTGTCGGGGTCCGGTCGAAACGCGCCGCCGGCTTCGCCTGGCGGATGCGGCCCACCGCCGGGTGCTCGAGCTCGAACACCGCGTCGTTGTGGAGGACCTGCGGATCTTCGAGCGCCTGTTCGAGCGTGTTCACGGGTCCGACGGGTACGTCTTCGGCGATCATCCGCGCGAGGATCTCTCGCGTCGGCCACTTGCGGAACTCGTCGTAGAGGATCTGGCCGAGGAGCTCCGCGTTCTTTGCGCGCTCGAAGAGCTGGAAGCGGGGATCCTCGCAGAGGTCGGGCCGGTTCAAGGCACGGAACACGCCGTGCATTTCGGAGTCGCTGGCCGCGAAGTAGATCAGGTGTCCGTCCGCCGTCTCGGTGAGGCGGTAGAGTTCGTAGAGAGTCGGACCCGGCTGCACGTCGTCGCCGATCATCGTGTGCGCCATCATGCCGTCGGGCCACAGGAAGGCGAGCGCGACGTCGATCATCGCGACGCGCACGTGCTGGCCGCCGGCGCCGCGCTCGCGCGCGAAGAGCGCGGCCGTGATCGCCTGCGCGACGGTGTACGCGCTGGCCTTGTCCACGACGACGTGGCGGATCAGGTCCGGGATCGGCACGTCGGGATTCTTCTGGATCGCGACGTGGCCGGTGATGCCCTGCAGGATCGGGTCGTAGACGCGGCGATCGCTGTACGGGCCCGTCTCGCCGAAGCCGCTGATCGACACGTAGACGAGATCGGGACGCACGCGTCGCAGGTCCGCCTCGCCGATGCCGAGTCGCTCGCAGGCGCCGGGACGGAAGTTCTGCACGAACACGTCGGCGCGCTTCACGAGTTCGAAGAGGATCTCGCGTCCCTTCGGCGTACGCAGGTCGATCGCCGCACTGCGCTTGCCGCGATTGCCGTTCGCGAAGAAGGCGCCCATGCCGCCGCGCCGGAACGGCGCGAGGCGCATCAGGTCGCCGAGGCCGGGCGGCTCGATCTTGATCACGTCGGCGCCCTGGTCGGCGAGCATCATCGTGGCGAGCGGTCCGGCGAGGATCGCCGAGACGTCGACGACGCGGATTCCTTCGAGCGGACCGGGCATGGAGACCTCCTTCATGGCGGGGGGCATTCTACTCGCAGGCGCGGGCGTGCGGGGTATCATGCCTCGCC
Organism: Myxococcota bacterium; assembly: GCA_025453505.1. Classification (GTDB taxonomy): domain Bacteria; phylum Myxococcota_A; class UBA9160; order UBA9160; family PR03; genus PR03. The sequence continues at coordinate 14,016 of JALOQG010000035.1, forward strand.
GCCCACGAAGGAGCCCCCGATGTCCCTCCGCCTCGGTCTCACCGCCGGTTATTCCGGCGCCGCCATGCAGATCAACCGCGAGCTGATTCTCGAGGCCGAGCGCCTCGGCTACTGGTCGGTGTGGAGCGCCGAGGCCTACGGATCGGACGCCGTCTCGCCGCTCGCGTACATCGCCGCGTTCACGACGAAGATCAAGCTCGGCACCGCGATCATGCAGATGCCGGCGCGCACGCCCGCGATGACGGCGATGACCGCGATGACGCTCGACGCGATGTCGGGCGGTCGCTTCATCCTCGGCCTCGGCCCGTCGGGTCCGCAGGTGGTCGAAGGCTGGCACGGCGTCGCGTACGGCAAGCCGCTCACGCGCACGCGCGAGTACATCGCGATCATCCGCAAGATCCTCGCGCGCGAGGCGCCGGTCGAGTTCAAGGGCGAGGAGTACCAGGTTCCGTTCACGGGGCCCGGCGCGACCGGGCTCGGCAAGCCGCTCAAGAGCATCCTGCACGGGCGCAAGGATCTCGAGATCTACACCGCATCGATCGGGCCGGCCGGCATCGAGTGCAGCGCCGAGGTCGCCAACGGCCTGATCCCCGTCTGGATGAACCCGGAGCGCTTCGACCTGCTCCAGCCGCACCTCGACAAGGGCTTCGCGAAGGCGGGCGGCGGCAAGTCGCTCGCGCACTTCGACGTCGCACCGTTCGTGACGTGCATCGTCGGCGACGACATCGAGAAGTGCCGCATGCCGGTCAAGGGCATGCTGGCGCTCTACATCGGCGGCATGGGCGCGCGCGGCAAGAATTTCTACAACGACTACGCCAAGCGTCTCGGTTACGAGGCCGAAGCGGTGAAGATCCAGGACCTCTACCTCGCCGGGAAGTAGGCCGAGGCGATGGCCGCCGTTCCGGACGAACTGGTCGATTCGATCGCGCTGCTCGGCACGAAGGAGCGCATCCGCGACCGTCTCGACGCCTGGAAGGCATCGCCGGTGAAGACGCTGCTGATCGGCGCCGGACAGCCCGAAGCCCTGCGGACGCTGGCGGAACTGGCGCTCTGAGCCGCGCTCGCCTGCGGCTCGCTACGCGCAACCTGGGAACGAGTCGCCCGCAGGCGACTCTCCCCCTCGCCGCTCGCCTTCAGCTCGCTACGCGG
>JALOQG010000347.1 GCA_025453505.1 Myxococcota bacterium
GATCGATCACGGCCACAAGCAGAGCGGCATGGAGCTGCACGACTACCTGCGCTGGCTGATGGATGCGGGCCTCGGGACGATCCCGGGCACGGCGGCGGAGATCCTCGACGACGAGATCCGCAACGTCATCGAGCCGCGCAAGCTGAAGACGGCGCGCTGGGTCGAGATCGTGAAGGCCGCGCACGCCGTCGGCCTGCGCTCGACCGCGACCGTGATGTACGGCCACGTCGAGGAGCCGCGCCACGTCGCGGGGCATCTCGGCATCCTGCGCGACATCCAGAAGGAGACGGGCGGCTTCACCGAGATCGTCCCGCTCGGCTTCATCCACGAGAAGAACCGGCTCTACCAGCACCTCGGCGCCCGGCCCGGTTCGTCGGCGCCCGAGGACGTGCGTCTCGTCGCGGTGTCGCGCCTCTTCCTGCGCCCGTGGATCCCGAACGTGCAGATGAGCTGGGTCAAGATGGGCACCAAGCTCGCGCAGCTGGCGCTGCTCTCGGGCGCCAACGACTTCGGCGGCACGCTGATGGAAGAGTCGATCAGCCGCGAGTCCGGCGCCGACCACGGCGAGAACCTGCCGCCCGAGGAGTTCCGCCGGCTGATCCGCGAGATGGGCCGCACGCCCGCCGAGCGCAGCACGAAGTACGAGATCCTGCGCGTCTTCGCCGATCCGGCCGAAGATCCGCCGAGCCTCGAGCCCGAGCACCGCACGGATCTCTCGGGCCCGAGCCGCTGGAAGAAGCCCGCGTCGAAACCTCTTCGCATCGCGGGTTCCTGAAGCGTCGGTGAAGGTGCAGCTCGCGTTCTGCGGATCCACGCTCGAGTGGAGGATGGCGCTGGTCTCCCCGAGTGCGACCGCGGTGTTGCTCCGGCGTGTCAGCTCCGAGACAGCCAGCTCGTCGCTTCTCGCATAGACTCGTCGCGAATCCCGACCTCGAAGGGAGCCCGGCATGGAGAATGCGAAGTCGGCGGCGCGCAACGACTGGGACGCCGTTGTGATCGGTTCGGGACTCGGCGGTCTCACCTGCGCCGCGTATCTGTGCGCGGCGGGGCGTCGCACGCTGGTGCTCGAGGCGCACTCGGTCGCCGGCGGAAACTCGCAGGTGTTCCGACGCCGCGTGCACGGCGACGACTACGAGTTCGACGTCGGCATCCACTACATCGGCGAGTGTGGGCGCGGCGGGCTGATCGCGCGCATGCTCGATGGCCTCGGCCTCGCCGAGCGCGTCGTGTTCCGGCCGCTCGACCCGGACGGCTACTCGACGCTGGTGTTTCCGGAGCTGCGCTTCCGCGTGCCGGTCGGCTGGGACCGCTACGAGGCGCGGCTGCTCGAGGCCTTTCCCGACGAGCGCGAGCCGCTCGGCCGCGTCGTCGCGCTGCTGCGCGAACTCGGCGAACAGGGCCGCCGGCTGCAGAACCAGGAGATCGGTCTTGGCGAACTCTTCGCGTCGGCGCCGAACGTCGCGCAGTGGGCGCTGCGGCCGGTGACGGAACTCTTCGCCGCGCACGGCATCTCGCAGCAGGCGCAGGCGGTGCTGCTCGGCGAGCAGGGCGACTACGCGGTGCGTCCGTCGAAGACGCCCGCCGTGATGGCGGCGGGCCTCACCGATCACTACATGCGCGGCGCGTTCTATCCCGAGGGCGGCGGCCAGGTGCTGGCGGCGCGGCTGATCGAGGCGATCCGCGCCTTCGGCGGCGACGTGCGCATGCGGGCCGCGGTCTCGCGCGTCGTGGTCGAGAATGGGCGCGTGCAGGGCGTCGTGCTCGAACGCAGCGGCGAGCGCATCGACGCGCCGATCGTCGTCTCCAACGCGGATCTGAAGCGCACCGTTCTCGAACTGGTCGGCGCCGATCACTTCCGCGCCGAGACGATCGAACGCGTACGTGCCTATCGCATGTCGCTGCCGCTCTTCGCGAGCTACCTCGATCTCGACATCGATCTCGCCGCGCTCGGTGTGCCCAACACGAACTACTGGATCTGGGGCAGCACCGACATCGAGGGCATCTACGAAGAACTCGAGAGCGGAAAGATGGCCACGGCGCCGCTCGCGTACGTGACGGCGGCGTCGCTGAAGGATCCGACGAATCCGCATCTGGCGCCGCGCGGGCACACCAACCTGCAGATCATGACGCTGGTGCCGCGCGAGTACGCGCTGTGGCACGTCGACGAGGGGCCGCACGACGCGCGCAGCAATCGCTACCACCTCGACCGCGAGTACCGGCGCTGCAAGGCGGAGCTGGTGGAGCGGCTGATCGAGATCGCCGAGGACGTGATTCCCGGCATCGCGAAGCATGTGGTGTGGAAGGAGTCCGCCACGCCGGTCACACAGGAGCGTTTCACGCACTCCACTGGCGGGACCTCTTACGGCATCGAAGCCGCGACGGATCAGATGGGTCCGCTGCGGATGGGGCCGAATACGGACGTCGCGGGTCTCTACCTCGCCGGCGCGAGCACGCCCTCCGGACACGGCATCGGCAACGTGATGCGCAGCGGTGTCATCGCGGCGAGCGCGATCCTCGAGACGGATCTGCTCGGCCTGCTGCGCGCCGGGCATCGCATCGCCGATCCGAGCCGGCTTCCGCCGCTCGACGCGACCTGGGACGCCTGGCGCGCGAGCCGCTGAGTCTGCGCAGCGCTCGCGAGCTGCGCGCGACGTGACGGGGCCGCCAACGATCGCGCGGATCGAGCCGGCGATCCTTGACGCGACGGCGCGGCGGGCCACGATCGGTCCCGATGCAATCTCGACAGGACGGCCAGCCGACCCGGGCGCTCGACGCGCGCCCCTTTCTCGATCGGGCCGTCGCGATCCTCGATCGTCACGCGCTCGGTGCTCCGGGTGTCTACGCACGCTTCACACGCGACGCGCCCGATGGATCGCCGCGGGATCGCGGCCCGAACCCGTACGGCGCGGCCGACGCCGCCAACCTGCTCTGGACGCTCGACCGGTTCCCCGAACATGCGTCCGAGCGACGCGATTGGGTGTCGATCCTGCAGGACTGGCAGGATCCCGACACGGGAGCGTTTCGAGAGGCGACGCATCATCCGATCCACACGACCGCCCACTGTGCGGCGGCGCTCCAGCTCTTCGATGCGCGTCCGCGTCATCCTCTCGCCGCACTCGCGCCGCTGCGCGATCCCGCGGCGATGGAGGCGTTCCTCGACGCGCTCGCGTGGCGGGGTGCGCCGTGGACGGCATCGCACGAGGGCGCGGGTCTCTACGCGGCACTGCATCTCGCCGGAGAGATCGGCGCGGAGTGGGAGCATCGCTACTTCGCCTGGCTCTCGCGCGAGTGCGATCCCGTGACGGGACTCTGGCGGCGCGGCGCCGTCCCCGATCGCCCGGATGCGCTGCCGCTGCTCTTCCCGCATCTCGCCGGCACGTTCCACTACCTGTTCAACTGCGAGTACGCGCGCGTTGCGCATCCGCACCCGGGCGCGCTCGCCGATACCTGTCTGCGCATCTGGGAACGGCGCGTCTATCCGCTCGCGCGTTTCGTCGGCTTCGCCGAGGTCGACTGGGTCTACTGCCTCCACCGCGGCGCGCGGGCCGCGGGCCGACTCGACGCTGCGCGCATCGCACTCGCCGACTTCGCCGCGGAGTACGTCGCCTTCCTCACGGGCCTCGACGCGGACCGGGATCCCGGCCTCGACGATCTGCACGCGCTCTTCGGTGCGGTGTCGGCGCTCGCGGAGCTGCAGACGGCGCTTCCCGGCCGGATCGTCAGCGATCGCCCGCTGCGCCTCGTGCTCGACCGCAGGCCGTTCTTGTGATCGCGGGCTCGGGGACGGTCGTGACCGCTCGACGCGTTC
>JALOQG010000348.1 GCA_025453505.1 Myxococcota bacterium
GGATGCGGTCGTCGATCACCGAGAGGTCGAAGAAGGACGGCGGGATGCGGCGCCCGAATCGCATGTCGCCGTACGTGATGGTCGTCTCGGAGCCGGTGGTCAGATCGCGGTGGCGCACCACGCTCGGGAACGGCGCGCCGTCCACCAGCGTGATGCGCTCGTAGTGCTGCTCGCGGATCGGCGTGCCGGTGTTGTCGACGAAGCGCACGCGCGTCGGCAGGCCGCTCTCGGGATCGATCCGCGTCAGCACACGCAGGTAGTAGTGATACGGCGCACTCTCGATCTCGACGAAGCGGCGCCCGCCGTCTTCCACGAACTTCGCCGTGCCGCTGCGCCGCGCGCTCGGCTCCATGAACCAGAGGTCCTCGTAGCGGAAGGTCGTGTCGGCGAAAGGATCGGTCGGCTGCAAGCCGCGCACCGCGAGCCAACGCCGCTTCTGCAGGTCCCAATACCAGCTCGTCAGCGGCTCGCCCGGCTTCTCGACCAGCTCCGTCACGATGCTCTTCGGGTCGCCGACCTCGCGCATCTCCATCACGGTGCGCGTGATCTCGCCGTCGCGCGCGCGCAGCAGGTGCATGTCGAAGGCGAAGTCGTCCTCGGACCCCGGGTGGTTCACCTCGACGTGCGCCTGCGCCGAGAGCGTCTCGCCGATGCGCATCGCCGCCGCGATGCGCGTGATCCAGTGATCGGCGTCGTGCGCGCCCGCGTCCTCCGCGACGGCGCGCGAGGCGTCCAGCAGCAGGGCCGCCGCCGCGAGCACTCGGAGGCCGCGCATCGCTAGCCGCACACGACCCGATGCACGATGCGCGCGCACGTCTCGACGAGCTGGTCGCGCGACACCTTCGCGGCCTCGAGCTCGACGTGGTACGCGGCGAGGCGTTCGAGGATCGCCGCGAGCGCCGCGGCCGCGGCGACCGGGTGCAGCCCCGACGCGGCAGCGTTCGGCTGCGACGCCTCGATCTTCTTCGCGAGCGCCTGCAGCACTGGGTGCATCGCGCGGATGCGCACCTTCTGGAAGCGCTTGTCGCCCTGCTCCGCCGCGACGTTGCGGAAGAGCAGCGCGGCGTGATTGGCGTCCCAGTGGCGGATGAACACGTCGACGAGGACGCGCGCCGCGGCGACGCCGCGCTCGCCGCTCCAGTCCACGGCGAGCGGTTCGAGGATCGACGGGACCTGCTCGGCCGCGGCGCTCGCGAGCTCGAGGACCGCCTCTTCGACGTCCGCGAAGTACTGGTAGAAGGTCGCCGGCGAAGTGCCGGCGCGGCGCGCGATCTCGACGACCGAGACGTCGCGCACCGATCGCTCGGCGAGCAGATCCTGCGTGATCTCGAGCAGGCGCTGGCGCGTGCGCAGCGCGCGCGGTCCGAGCGGGCGTCCGCCTTGTGCGGTGCCCTGCTCGGTGCGCGTCGGTCCGTCGGACGCGTGTTCGGGATGGGGGGTGCTCGGATTCGGATTCATCTCGCGATGCTCACGGCTCGCTCGTCGCTGGCTCCCTGCGACGAACCCGGCTCGACGCGAGGCGGTAGCATAACCGCCGTGCCGGAGCTGCCCGACATCGCGCTCTACCTCTCGGCGCTCGCGCCGCGCACGCTGGGGAAGCGTCTCGTCGCGATCCGCGTCCACGGCCCCGCGTGGCTGCGCACGGCGGCGCCCACGCGCGACGAGGTCGCGGGCCGGCGCGTCGTCGCGCTGCGCCGGATCGGCAAGCGCATCGTGTTCGGCCTCGAAGGCGACTGTTTCGCGGTGCTGCACCTGATGATCGCGGGACGCCTGCACTGGCGCGATCGGCCCGCGACGCCGCGCCCCGGCGCGCGCACGAAGGAGCTCGGCGCGCTCGACTTCGAGGGCGGGTCGCTCTCGGTCACCGAGGCCGGCACGCGCAAGCGCGCGTCGCTGCATCTCGTGGCGGGCGAAGCGGCGCTCGCCGCGCTCGATCCGGGCGGCATCGAGCCGCTCGACGCCTGCTTCGACGCCTTCGACACGGCGCTGCGCCGTCGCAACCACACCGTGAAGCGCGCGCTGACCGATCCGCACGTGCTCTCGGGCATCGGCAACGCCTACTCCGACGAGATCCTGCACGCGGCGCGGTTGTCGCCGTTCAAGCAGACGCACAAGCTGACGCCGGAAGAGATGCAGCGGCTGCACGCCGCGACGCAGGGCACGCTGCGGCTCTGGATCGATCGCCTGCGCGCCGAGACGGGCGACGCCTGGCCGGCGAAAGTGACGGCCTTCCGTCCCGCGATGGCGGTCCACGGCCGATTCAAGCAGCCCTGCCGCGTCTGCGGCGCGCCCGTGCAGCGCATCGCGTATGCACGGAACGAGTCGAACTATTGCGCGCGCTGCCAGACCGAAGGCAAGCTGCTCGCCGATCGCGCGCTCTCGCGCCTCCTCCACGAAGACTGGCCTCGCACCCTCGAGCAGCTCGAGGAGATCCGCCCGCGAGCGTTCGCCGCCACGAAGGGACAGGCATGAAGGGTTTCAACCCGCGCACGTGGGCCGGCTTCGTTCCGAACGGACTCGGCGAGGTCAAGCCGAACCACTACGGCGAGATGCTGAAGGTGCTCTGGCGCAATCGCGACGCGCTGCCGTACGCGACCCGCATCCTGCGCGACGGCACCTGCGACGGCTGCGCGCTCGGCACCGTCGGCGTCCGCGACTGGACGCTCGACGGCGTTCACCTGTGCATGGTGCGCTTGCACCTGCTGCGGCTGAACACGATGGGCGCGCTCGACCCGGCGTCGCTGGCGGACGTCGCGAAGCTTCCCGCGAGCGACAACCGCGCGCTGCGCGAGATGGGCCGCCTGCCCTTCCCGATGCTCCGCCGCTACGGCGAGCCCGGCTTCGCGCGCGTCTCCTGGGACGCCGCGCTCGATCTCGCCGCAACGCAGATCCGCGCGACGACGCCCGAGCGGCTCGCCTTCTACGTGACGTCGCGTGGCATCACGAACGAGGTCTACTACGTCGCCCAGAAGGTGGCGCGCGCGCTCGGCACCAATCACGTCGACAACGCGGCGCGCATCTGCCACGCGCCGAGCACCGTCGCGCTGAAGCAGTCGATCGGCGCCGCCGCGTCGACCTGTTCGTACACGGACTGGATCGGCACCGACCTCGTCGTGTTCTTCGGCTCCGACGTGCCGAACAACCAGCCCGTCACGACGAAGTATCTCTACTACGCGAAGCAGGCGGGCACGCAGATCGCGGTCGTGAACCCGCTGCGCGAGCCGGGCCTCGAGCGCTACTGGATCCCGTCGGTCTTCGAGAGCGCGGTCTTCGGCACGAAGCTCGCCGACGCGTTCTTCGCGGTGCACACCGGCGGCGATCGCGCCTTCGTCACCGGCACGCTGAAGGCGCTCGGCGAGAGCGGCGCGTTCGACGAGGCGTTCCTGCACGATCACGTCGCCGGCTTCGAGGCCGTGCGCGAACAGGCGAGCGCCGCTCCATGGGAGCTGCTCGAGCGCGAATCGGGCGCGAGCGAGGCCGAGATGCGCCGCTTCGCCGCGATGCTCGCGAACGCGAAGCGCGCGGTGCTGGTCTGGAGCATGGGCATCACGCAGCACGCCGAAGGCGTGGACAACGTGCAGGCCATCGTGAACCTCGCGCTCGCGCGTGGCTGGGTCGGCCGCGAACGGTGCGGCCTGATGCCGATCCGCGGACACAGCGGCGTGCAGGGCGGCGCAGAGGTCGGCGCGGTGCCGGGCCACTATCCCGGCTACGTGCCGGTCGGCGACGCAGGCGCGCGCCGCTTCGAGGAGCTGTGGGGCTTCCCGGTGCCGACCTGGCCCGGCTGGAACGCCGGCGAGATGGT
>JALOQG010000349.1 GCA_025453505.1 Myxococcota bacterium
CGTGTTCCCGCGCCCGGAGCCGCGCCTCGCCGACGCCAGCGAAGACGCACGCGCGCTCGCCGCGCAGATCGAAGCAATGCCGAGCCTGGGCATCTCCGACCTGCTCGACTGGGCCGAGCAGTTCCGCGGCCCGCGCGCCGACGCGGCGGCCGGCGTCGGGATGCTGCTCGAAACGGCGGGCCTCGTGCTGCGCGAGCGGGTCGCCGCGCGCGTGGCGGCGGGCGACGTCGCCGTGCGCGCCGAACTCGACGCGTTCCACGACCTCCAGGCGTGTAGAAAGTCGCTGGCACAGCGCAATGCGAACCCGCAGATGGTGGCCGAGCGCGCCCTGCTCGCGCTGCACGGGGCGCTGCGATGAGCCGCGCGTTCTTCGTCACGACGCCGATCTACTACGCCAACGCCGAGCCGCACATCGGCCACACGTACACGAGCGTCGTGGCCGACATGCTCGTGCGCTGGCACCGGCAGCGCGGCGACGACGCCTGGTCGGTGTCGGGAACCGACGAGCACGGCGAGAAGATGGTCGAGGCGGCCGAGAAGCGCGGCGTCGATCCGGCCGCCTTCACCGAGAAGATCTCGCAGCTGCACCAGCACACCTGGGCGGAACTCGACCTCGTGCCCAGCGCGTTCGTCCGCACCACCGACCCGCGCCACGTGCGCAACGTGCAGGAGATCCTGCAGCGCGTGTGGGACGCCGGCTGGATCGAGCTGCGCGAGTACGAGGGCCTCTACTGCGTCGGCTGCGAGCGTTTCCTGACCGAGCGCGACATGGTCGATGGCCTGTGTCGCGATCACGAGCGCGCGCCCGAGACGCGCCGCGAGACCAACTACTTCTTCCTGATGAGCCGCGAGTTCGGCTGGCTGCGCGATCACATCCAGGCGAACCCGGAGTGGATCGCACCCGAGCGCTACCGCAACGAAGTGCTCGGCATGCTGCGCGACGCGAGCGGACTCGGCGATCTCTCGATCTCGCGCCCGAAGTCGCGCCTCGCGTGGGGCGTCGAACTGCCCTTCGACCGCGATCACGTCTGCTACGTGTGGTTCGACGCGCTGATCTCGTACCTGACGGGCGCCGGCTATCCCGACGATCCGAAATTCCCCGAGCGCTGGAGCGCCGCCGAACACCTGATCGGCAAGGACATCCTGAAGCCGCACGCGATCTTCTGGCCGATCATGTTGAAGGCGATGGGACTCGCGCCCTACCGGCGCCTGCACGTGCACGGCTACTGGAACGTGGACGACCGCAAGGTGTCGAAGAGCCTCGGCAACATGATCTCGCCGCTGGCAATGCGCGAGCGCTACGGCTTCGAGCCGTTCCGCTACTTCCTGCTGCGCGAGATGAGCTTCGGACTCGACTCGAGCTTCGGCGAGGACGCGCTCGTCGAACGCGTGAACGCCGATCTCGCCAACAACCTCGGCAATCTCGTCAGCCGTGCGCTGAACCTCGTCGAGAAGGGCTTCGACGGCGTCGTCCCGCCCGCCACCACGGCGTTCGACGCGGATCGTCACGTGATGCAGCGCGCGATCGACACGGTGCAGCGCGTCGACGCAGCGGTCGGCGCGTTGCAACCGAGCCAGGCGCTGGCCGCGATCCTCGACTACGCGTCCGACCTGAACCGCTACATCGACGAACGCGCGCCGTGGAAGGCCGGCAAGTCGGAGCCGGGCTCCGAGGCGAAGGAGCTCGCCGGCACCACGCTGCACAACGCCTGCGAGGGGTTGCGCGTGATCGCGCTCCTGCTCGCACCGTTCCTCCCCGAAGCCGCGCGCGGCATCGCGACGCGGCTCGGACTCGACGATCTCATCGGCCGTTCGCGCCTCCCGAACGACGCGATGGCCTGGGGCCAGGTGCCCGCCGGCACGCGCGTCGCGAAGGGCGCGGCGCTCTTCCCGCGGCTCGAGAAGCCGGCGGAGTAGCGCCGCGCGATGTGGATCGACTCGCACACGCACGTGACGGCGTCGGAGTTCGACGCGGACCGCCCGCTCGTGATGCAGCGCGCGCGCGCGGCGGGCGTCGAGGCATTCATCGCGATCGGCGCCGGCTGGGGCATCGACGCCAACGCGGCCGCCGTCACGATGGCCTCGCAGGAAGACGACGTCTTCGCGGCGGTCGGCGTGCACCCGCACGACGCGAAGCTGCTCGACGACGCGGGCCGCGCGAAGCTGCGCGGCTGGCTGGACGCGCCGGGCGTGGTCGCGGTCGGCGAGTGCGGACTCGACTACCACTACATGAACTCGCCGCGCGCGGTGCAGCGCGCGGTGTTCGCCGAGCACGTCGTCTGGGCGCGCGGTCTCGACCTGCCCGTCTCGATCCACGTGCGCGGCGACGACGAGAGCGCCTGGGAGGAGCTGCTCGACATCTGGCTCGCCGAGGGACGCGGCGAAGTCTCCGGCGTCCTCCACTGCTACACGGGCAGCCTCGACTTCGCGCGCCGCGCGCTCGACGCGCAGCTCGATGTCTCCTTCTCCGGCATCGTCACCTTCAAGACCGCCGCCGACCTGCGCGAGGTCGCGGCCGCGCTGCCGCTCGATCGCATCCTCGTCGAGACGGACTGTCCGCTGCTCTCACCCGTGCCGCACCGCGGTCAGCGCAACGAGCCTGCGCACGTGGTCCACATCGGGGCCGCGATCGCGGCGGCGCGCGGCATCCCGCTCGAAGAGGCCGCCCGCGCCACTTCGCAGAACGCGCGCCGCGTCTTCCGGCTTCCGGAGCCGGCGAAACGTGGATGAGGTCGAGGCCGTCCACGCCCTCGCGCTGCGGCTCGCGCGCGAGGCCGGCGCGATCCAGCGCGCGCGCTACGAAACCACGTTCGCGATCGAGTCGAAGAGCCGCCCGATCGATCTCGTCACCGAAGTCGATCGCGCGTGCGAGGCGCTGCTGGTCGAGACGCTGCGCCGCGAGCGCCCGCACGACGACATCCTCGCGGAGGAAGGCGGCGCGCACGCCGACGCCGGTGCCGCGTGGCGCTGGATCATCGATCCGCTCGACGGCACCGTGAACTTCGCCCACGGATATCCTTGCTTCGCGGTGTCGATCGGGGTCGAACACGCCGGCGTGCGCACGGTCGGCGTCGTCTACGACCCGCTGCGCGACGAGTGCTTCGAAGCCGTGCGCGGCGGCGGCGCCCGCTGCAACGGGCGACCGCTCCGCGTGTCGGAGTGCGCGGAGGTCGGCCGCGCGCTGCTCGCGACCGGCTTCGCCTACGACGTACGCGACTCGGACCGCGACAACCTGGTCGAGTTCGCGCGCGCCGTGAAGCACGCCGGCGGCGTGCGCCGCGACGGCAGCGCCGCGATCGACCTCTGCTACGTGGCGTGCGGCCGCTACGACGGCTACTGGGAGCTGAAGCTGCATCCGTGGGACGTCGCCGCGGGCATCCTGATCGTCGAGGAGGCCGGCGGCCGCGTGACCGATCTCGCGGGCGGCCCGGCGCCCGCGTCGGGACGCGAGATCGCGTCGAGCAACGGCCGCATCCACGACGAGCTGCTGCGCGTGCTCGGGGGCGGCTGATCCTACTCCCAGCGGATCTCGCACTCGTCGGAGGTCGGCACCGCCTGGCAGGCGAGGATCCAGTCCTCCGCGAGGTCGTCGGCGTCGAGCGCGTCGTGTAGCGGCATCGCGACCGTGCCGCGCAGCAGCTTCGCCATGCAGCAGCCGCAGTAGCTCGCCTCGCAGGCGAACGGCGGCGCGAGGCCCGCCCGTCGCGCGCTCGCGAGGATCGTCTCGCCGGCGCCGGGTACGACCTCGTGGCGCTCTCCTGCGAGATGGACGACGAGCCGAACGCTCAATCCAGTTCCTCGCCG
>JALOQG010000350.1 GCA_025453505.1 Myxococcota bacterium
GCACGAGGCGCTCCGCGCGGCGGCCACCAGCGATCTCGATCTCGGAGCGCGTCTCGACGAAGGTCCCGGGCGAAGGGATCGCCACCTTCGGCGAAAACGGACTCACGAAAGGATCGAGGCGGCGATCGGAGCCGAGCAGGACATCCACCCACCCGCCGTCCTCGTCCGCATAGCGCCGGTGGACCCATTCCGAGAACGTCGTGGTGCCGTAGAACTCGCGATCGAGCTTGCGCCCTTCGCCCTGACGTCCCGCCACCTGGATCGGAAACGACGAGAGCGGCGTCTCCGGGCCGACCGGTTCCTTCCATGGCGCTACGAAGAGCGTCGCGACGGCGAGCGCGCCAGCGAGTACCGCCAGCACCGAGGCGCGCGCCGGCGCGAGCGGCCGCATCGACCGTACGCGCGTTCCCGGCGGATCCGCCGGCAGGATTCGCGTGAGCAGCATGTCGAGCGCGGCGAGCATCATCACCGCCACGACGATCATCACGAGTCCCTGGAGCGTGTGGATCGCCGCGAACTTCGAGTACGGGTTGAGCACGATGCCGATCACGCGCAGCAGGTTCGCCGCGATTCCGACGAACGGGGCGAGCAGGAAGAGCAGCCAGGACTGCAGCCGGCTGCGATAGAAGAGGTCGTGGTAGAGCAGCGACGACATCACGATCGTCTCGATCGTGCGTACGCCGCTGCAACTCTCGATCACCTGGAAGATCGCGCCTTCCCGGAAGATGAGATCGCCCTCGACCCGGGTCGCGAGGCCGACCGCGTTGAGCATCGCGGTCACGGCATCGGCGGTGAGGATCTGGAGCGGGTAGATGAACTGGTTGAGCAGCGCCGCAGGAATCGGAAACGCCGTCATCACGAAGACGGCGGGGAGCAGCACGGCGCGAGCGCCGGGCTTCCCCCCGAGCCAGAAACCGCCGCCGAGCAGCGCGCAGGTCAGAGCGGGCAGCAGCAGAGACGGCGTTCCGACGTAGTGACTCCAGAAGCACAGCCCGAACGCAGCACCCAGCAGGAGCGCTGCCGGAACCCGGCGCGGCGCGATTCCGAACGACGCGCGCAGCCGCGGCCAACGCCGCCACAGCAACCAGAGCGTGGCCGCGAAGACGAGAGGCGGGGAGTTCCCGGTCGGCTCGAAGAGCATCGCCTCGGCGCCCTGGAGTGGAGACGCGTGTTGCGGCGCGCCGACGTCGGGCAACGCGCGCCACGCGATCACGGTGGCCGCAACCGCCGCGAGCAGCGCCACGACCGTCGCGCCGGACAGCGGCACGTTGGTGCGCACGCGCGACTTCGGAGCAGCGGGCGAGTCGATCGGAATCGGGGACGGAAGCTCGGAGCTCAGGGCCTCTTCTCCTGGAGGACCGGTGCCGGGAATCGACCGTCCAGCGCCGCGACCCCGGCGCGTTGACGCGCCCGCGCGTGCAGGGAGCGGCGCTTGCGGAACGCGCGCGGCGCTGCGCGCCAGGCGGCGCGATAGCCCGGCAGGATCGCCGGATCGCGCAGGATCGCGAAACCGAGGCGCAGCACCTCCCAGACCGCGACCCACGGCAGATTCTTGAGCAGGTCGATACCGCGCTCGTTCTTGATGATCTGGAGGTAGTGGTTCTTGAACGAATGGCGCCGGACGCCGACGTCGATCTCGTTGCGTCGCGCGCGCCGCCAGCCGCGCCGATGGATCGCCACGGCGGCCGGCTCGTAGAGCACCTGCCAGCCAAGCAGATTGGCGCGCCAGCACAGATCCGTGTCGTCCTGGTAGGCGAAGAAGTCCTCGTCCGCGACTTCGCCGTCGATCGCGAGATCGGCGAGGGCAGAGCGTCGCATCCACATGGCGGCGCCGGATACGCCGAACAAGAGCTCGGCTCGCTCGTAACGGCCCCGATCGGGCTCTTCACTGCCGCGATCGCGCGGCCGGCGATGCCTGGGAAGATGGATGCCCGCACTGTCGAGAATCGCGCCGCCGGGCCGCAGGAGCTTGCCGGACGCGAGCGCGATGCGCGGCCGATGCTCGCAGGCACGGGCCAGGGTGGCGGCGAAGTCCGGAGCGAGTTCGACGTCCGGATTGAGTATGAGCACGTAGGCGGCGTCCGGATGCAGGCGCTCGACCCGGCTCAACAGGCAGTTCACTCCGGCGCCCCAGCCGCGATTCTCGCGCGATTCGAACGAAACGCCCGGATGCGCCGCGGCGAGCGCCGCGAGGCGGCCTCGATCCACGCCGGTGTCGCTCACGAGAATCGCCTCGGGCGACAGGGATTGGCTCTTCACGGTCGTGAGACACGTCTCGATCTCGTCGTAGGCCGCGTGCGCGACGATGCCCGCGACCCAGGACGCGGGCGAGCCATCCGCGGATCGCGTGCCGTTCACGTCGGGGAACTCGCGCGCCAGAGCGTCATGATCAGGATCCGAACGTCGAGACCGAGCGACCAGTTGCGGATGTAGTAGAGGTCGTGCTCGAGACGCTCGTGCAGGGACGTGTCGCCGCGCCAGCGATGCACCTGCGCCCATCCCGTCAAGCCCGCCTTCACCTTGTGGCGCAGCATGTAGCCGGGCACTTCGCGGCGGAACTGCTCGATGAAGATCGGTCGCTCGGGGCGCGGGCCGACCAGGCTCATGTCGCCGCGCAGCACGTTCCACAACTGGGGCAGCTCGTCGAGCCCCGTGCGCCGCAGGAAGCCACCGATCGGCGTCGTGCGGGGATCCTCCTCGCGCGCCCAGACGGGTCCCTCGCTCTCGGCGTCGGGCACCATGGTGCGGAACTTCACCATGCGGAAGAGCCTTCCGTCGAGCCCCATGCGTTCCTGGACGTAGAGCACGGGGCTGCCACTCGTGAGGCGGACCGCCACGGCGACGATCGCCAGCACCGGCGCGGCGAGTGCGAGCAGGAGCGCCGAAACGCCGATGTCGAAGAGCCGCTTCTGGATCGCGGCCCAGCCGAGCAACGGCGAGTCGTGCAGGCCGATCACGGGCAGTCCGTCGAAGTCCTCGACGCTGCTGCGCAGGGTCGCGACGTGCATCACGTCCGGCACGAGACGCACGTCTACGAGTTCTCCGTCGAGTTCGTCGAGAAGCGCCTCGAGCCTGTGATTGTCCTCGCGTGGCAGCGCGAGCACGACGAGGCGCGCGCCGCTCTGCGCGATCGACGCGAGCAGGCGCCCGTAGTCGCCGAGAACGGGAACGCCGCGCACACGCGGCGTTCGCGCATCGGCGGCCAGAACGCCGACCACGCGGAGTCCTGCTTCGGGATGCTGCTGCACCCGGTCGATCAGCTGCTCGGCGAGCGGTCCGGCGCCCACGACGAGGACCTGACTCAGATGCCGCCCGCGGCGATGCAGTGCGAAGAGCAGTTCGCGCGCGATCCATCGGAACCCGGCGACGGAGGTCATCGCGAGCGCCCAGAAGAGCAGGATCACGCCGCGCGAGAAGAAGTAGGAACGGACGAAGAAGCTCGCGACGACGATCAGCACGACGACCGTCGTGGCGGCTGCAAAGACGGCGCCGAGCTCCGAGAGCAGCGAGTCGGTGCGGCGCGGTGCGTAGAGTCCGCGCGTGCGGAACACCCACAGCCAGGTCGGAACGAGCAGCGCGAGCGCTACGAGATAGGGATCGAGCGGCGGCACGCCGAGCGGCGCGGGAATGCCGACATGGAAGCGAAGCCAGAAGGCACCGAGCCAACTCGCGGCGACCAGCGTGGCGTCTCCGAGCAGCAAGACGCTCCGATACAGCTCGCTCTTGCGACGCAGCATCCGGCGAAACTACTTCATACCGGCGCGCGACACGCCGGCGCGCCGCTGCGGCAACGCGGAACC
>JALOQG010000351.1 GCA_025453505.1 Myxococcota bacterium
CAAGCAGCTCTGCGACTATCGCGACAATCTCGCGGTGTTCGCCGGCCTCGGCGTGCAGGTCGTGGCGCTCAATCCGCAGTCGATCGCGTCGCACGAGAAGTTCGCGAGCAAGCACGACCTGCCCTTCCCGGTCGCGTCCGACGAGGGTGGGAAGGTCTGCAAGCGCTACGGCGCGGCGGGCCTCTTCGGCATGACGAAGCGCGCGCTCGTGCTGGTCGGCCGCGACGGCCGGGTCGCGTGGCGCAAGACCGACTTCCCGATCTTCTTCGAGAGCGCCGCCGAGATCCGCACGGCCATCGCCGCGCTACCGCGCTGACGCCATTGCCTCGATCGCGGGCGCGTGCGGCGCGATCGACGTGGGCGGCGACGCCTCCGCCCGCCGGTATCCTGCCCCCGTGAGCCAAGCGACCCACGAGAACGGACCGAAGCTGCGCGTGCGGGTGCTCGGCTCCGCGGCCGGCGGCGGCCTGCCGCAGTGGAACTGCGGCTGCGCCAACTGCGCGCGCGCGCGCGCCGGCGATCCCGCGGTTCCGCCGCGCGGCCAGCCGTCGATCGCGGTCTCGGCGGACGGCGTGCGCTGGTCGATCGTCAACGCGAGCCCCGACGTGCGCGAGCAGATGGCGCGCTTCTCCGGTCTGCACCCGCGCCCGGGCACGCGCGACGTGCCGCTCGACACGATCGTCGTCACGAACCCCGACATCGATCACGTGCTCGGCCTGCTGGTGCTGCGCGAGTCGCTGCCGTACCGGATCGTCTCGACGCCGTTCGTGCGCGACGTGCTGCTCGAGCACAATGCGGTGTTCCGCATCCTCGAACCGGCGTGGGGGATCGCGAAGCTCGACCAGCCGATCCCGCTCGATCGCGACGGACACCTCGAAGCGCGCCTCTTCCCGGTGCCGGGCAAGGTGCCGACGTGGGCGGCGAAGCTCGCGTCGAACCACGCCGAGGCGACCTGCGCGGTGCGCATCACGGACGCGCGCTCGGGCCGGCGGCTCGTCTACGCGCCGGGCGTCGCCAGGCTCGACGCCGGCACGCTCGCCGAGTTCGAGGCCGCGGCGTGCGCCTTCGTCGACGGCACCTTCTTCACCGCCGACGAGCTCTCGCGCACGCGGCCCGGCGCGCCCGACGCCGTGACGATGGGGCACGCGCCGGTGTCGGGCGTCGGCGGGACGCTCGCGACGCTCGCAGAGCTGCGCGGCCGCAAGCTCTACATCCACCTCAACAACACCAACCCGCTGCTCGACGCCGGCTCCGATGCCGCCGCGCTGGTGCGCCGCGCCGGGATCGAGATCGCGATGGACGGGATGGAGTTCGCGCTGTGACGGACGCACCGCTCGCGCCCGCCGACTTCGAAGCGCGCCTGCGCGCGATCGGCACCGAGCGCTACCACGACAAGCACCCGTTCAACCTGCGCATGCACGCGGGCACGCTCTCGCGCGAAGAGATCCAGACGTGGGTGCGCAACCGCTACTACTACCAGACGCGCATTCCCGTGAAGGACTCCGCGATCCTCGCCAAGTCGGGCGACGCGGCGTTCCGGCGCGAATGGGTGCAGCGCCTGCACGATCACGACGGCCGCGCACCCGGCGAGGGCGGGCTCGAGATGTGGCTGCGCCTCGCGGAGACCGTCGGGCTCGAACGCGCGGACGTGGAGAGTCTCGCGGGCGTGCTGCCCGGCGTGCGGCGCGCGTGCGACGCGTACGTCGCGCTCGTCGAGAGCAGCGACCTGCTCGGTTCGGTCGCCGCATCGCTGACGGAGCTCTTCGCCGGCGACATCATGACGACGCGCATCGCCGCCTTCGAGAAGCACTATGCGTGGGTGGATCCCGAAGGTCTGGCCTACTTCCGCTCGCGCACGAAGCAGGCGCCGCGCGACGCTTCGTTCGGTCTCGCGTTCGTCCTCGAGCATGCGCGCACGCGTCCCGATCAGGACCGCTGTCTCGCCGCGCTCGAGCGCAAGTGCGAGATCTTGTGGAGCCTGCTCGACGCGGTCGAGGCGGCGCACCGGCGCCCCGTGCTCTCTCCGCACGTCGTGCTGCGCGACGACGCCGAACGGCCCGGCCAGCAGATCGCGGTGCTGCCCGAGCGCGGCGTGCGCGTCAACGAATCGGGCCAGGAGATCCTCGCGCTCTGCGACGGCGGGCGCAGCAGCGAGGCGATCGCGCGGGTGCTGCACGATCGCCATCCCGAGGTTCCCCATCTGCTCATCGACGTACACGAGTTCCTCGAGCAGATGACGCGTCTCGGCGTGCTCGTCCTGCGATGAGCGGCGCGCGGCTCTGGAACCTGATCGCGGAGCTGACCTATCGCTGCCCGCTGCGCTGTCCGTACTGCTCGAATCCGAAGGAGTGGGCGTCGATTCGCGACGGGCTCGACGCCGACGCGTGGGCGCGCGTGTTCCGCGAAGCCGCGGCGCTCGGCGCCGTACACGTCGGGCTGACCGGCGGCGAGCCGTCGGCGCGGCGCGACCTCGATGCGATCGTGCGTTCCGCCGCAGAGGCCGGGTTGTACACGCATCTCGTGACGGCCGGCGTGCCGCTGACGCCCGACGGCCTCGCGACGCTGCGCGACGCGGGGCTGCGCAGCGTGCAGCTCTCGATCCAGGACGCGACGGCCGCGGCGTCCGATCGCATCGCCGGCACCGAGAGCTTCGAGCGCAAGCTCTCGATCGCGCGCGCGGCGCGCGAACTCGGTCTCGCGCTCACGCTGAACGTCGTGCTGCACCGCGAGAACCTCGCGAACGTCGGCGCGCTGATCGAAGTCGCGCGCACGCTCGACGCCGATCGCCTCGAGCTCGCGAACGCGCAGTACGACGGCTGGGCGCTCGCGAACCGCGACGCGCTCTTGCCGTCGCGCGAGCAGCTCGAGGCGGCGTCGGCGGTCGTCGCCGAGGAGCGCTTCCGCGCGCTGCGGCCCGAACTCGTGTGGGTACTGCCCGACTACTTCTCGGGCCGCCCGAAACCGTGCATGGGCGGCTGGGGGCGGCGTCTCGTCGTGGTCGCGCCGGACGGGCTCGTGCTGCCGTGCCACGCCGCGCGCGATCTGCCCGGCCTCGCGTTCTGGAACGCGCGCGAACGCTCGCTCGCCGAATGCTGGAACGACGCGCCCGGCATGAACGCCTACCGCGACGAAGCGTGGATGCGCGAGCCGTGCCGCTCGTGCGTGAAGCGCAGCGAAGACTTCGGCGGCTGTCGCTGCCAGGCGTTCCGCCTCACCGGCGACGCGACGAACACGGACCCCGCCTGCGCGCTCGCTCCGCAACGCGCGTCGCTGCTCGACGCCCGCGCGCGCGCCGCCCCGACCGCATGGATCGCGCGCGGGGTCGGGGCGCAAGAAGGCAACTGAGAGCCCGTGAAAGAATCGTCTCGGGCGTGGTTTTTCCTTCCGTCCCGACCCCGTCCGCCGAAGATGCGCCGCCATCCGCACGCTCGCGACGCATTGCTAGGCTGGCGCCTCCTTCCAGGAAAGGGAGATCGATGCGAATCCAGGCAATGGTTCTCGTCGCGACGTTCGCTCTCGTCGCGGGCGACGCCCGCGCACAGGCCGCCGACCCGAAGGGCGACGAGGCCGCGCTGAAGTACCGGCAGTCGTTGATGGGGGCGATCGGCGGCGACATGGCCGCGATCGGCGACATCCTGAAATACGGCATGGACCTGCCCGGCCACGTCGCCGTGCACGCGGACTCGCTGGCGTCGCACGCGAAGCTGGTCACGGCCGCGTTCGAGCGCAAGGTGACGGCGGGCCCGACGGACTCCGAGCCGGCGATCTGGGAGAAGCCGGACG
>JALOQG010000352.1 GCA_025453505.1 Myxococcota bacterium
CGCAGGCGGGGGACTCGGGGCGTGCCTTCGCGGTGGTGGCGAGCCATGTGCGCGCCCTCGCCGGCCAGGTCCGGCAGCGAGCCCAGGAGATCAGCGGCCTCGTGAGTTCCTTGCAAAGCGAGAGCGCGGCCGTCGGCGTCGCCGTCGCCGAGGGCGCCGACAGCATCGACCGCGGCGTCGAGCGCTCGCTCGAGGCCGCGGAGTCGCTCGGCGAGATCGCCGAGGCGGCGCGCGAGAACGCCGGCCGCTCCGGCGAGATCCTGACCGCGGTGCGCGAGCAGAGCCGCGCCGCCAGCCAGGTGGCGACCCAGATGGAACGCGTCCGCGAAGGGGCCGATGCCATCCGCAGCACTGCGGCGGAGCTGCGCGGGAGCCATGGCGTGCTCGACGCCGCGAGCCGTGCCCTGCGCGACGTCGCCGCCCAGGTCCAGCACACGACCGACGAGCAGGCCCGCGGCGCCGCCGACATCCGCCACGCGATCGAGCGGGTGGCCGCCCACGTCGAGCGCATCCACGAGGCCCTCCGCGCGCAGCGCGACGCCGTCGCCGAGGCGAGCGGCGCGGTCGCCAGCGCCGGCGCGCGCACCCGCGAGCACGAGGCGACCGCCGAACGGCTCGCCGAGACGAGCCGCGACCTCGCGCGTCGCGCCGAGGCGATGCAGGGAGCCGCTGGACGCTTCCTGGTGTAGGAAGCAGCCGCGATCCGGCGTCCGCGTCACCGACGCCGACCTCGACGTCGAAGAAGTCGAAGTTGTCCTCGAAGTGCGTCGCCGCGCGCGCCGGCGCGGTCGCGTGTCCCCAGTTCTGACTACAGAGGGCCTGCCTGCTGGCTTCGTGTGCCAGCAGGAAGGAGTGGTTCACGCACGTCGTCACCGACGCGCCCGACCGGCGCCTGGCGCCGCGATCGATTCCGCGCGGGCGAGAATCGCGTCTCGATACGAAGGCTTGGCTAGTCCGTCGGGCCGCCGACAGCCGATTGCCGTTGGCGATCCACGGCGACGGAATCGACGGCGATGGCGACACGGACGGACCGCGAGCCCGGGCGTTCCCACCTCGGGCAGGCGGGCCCCCGAGGCGAACGAGCCCGGCTTGCGCTGACACGCACCGTGATGTGTGACCACACCTGTGTGTGTGAGATCCAGTGACCCACTTGCCGCGGAGAACCCCATGTCGATGCGACTCTCGTGCTCGATCGCCTGCGTCTGGCTGGCTTGTGCCGCCCTCGCCCCGGCCTCGGATGCCCTCCTTCTGATGGACCAGATCGGCCCCGATGGATCCTTCCAGCAAGGCCTGTCGAACAACAGCACGCAGATCTCCAACTTCTACGCGAGCGCTCCGCAATACGACATCGCCGTCGCCGACGATTTCACGCTGAGCGAGCCGGCGATCCTCTCGACCGTGGAAGCCGCGCTCTTCGCGTCGAATGCCTCGGTCGGGTTCGGCCAGATCACGGCGTTGCGCGTGAATCTCTTCAGCACGCAGCCCTCGGCGTTGAACGTCCTGGTCGGCGACGTACTCAGCCACGACATCCCGATCAGCCAGGTGTCGCTGACGTCACCGTGGACGACGAGCACGCTCACCGCGCTGGCCTCCGTCGATCTCTCGGCGAGCGATTTGCTGCTGAGCCCCGGGACCTACTGGCTCTCGGTGGTCGCGCTCAACAACAGCTTCTCCACGGATTTCGGCGTCCTGATGTCGTCCTTCGCGGGGACTCCCGGCGACGACGACGCGCGGCAGGTCGGAAGCGGACTGTGGGGCGGCGGCGGCGATCGCGCCCTGAATGCGGACGCCGCGTTCCGAGTGAACGGAGCGGCGGTGCCCGAGCCGTCGACCGCGCTGCTCTTCGGTGCCGGCATGGTCCTGCTCGCCCGGCGGCGCGTTCGCTGGCACCAAGCCGGTCACTAGGAGACCGACCCAAGACGGATCGGGTCAATCTCCTAGCAGGGCGGCCCACGTCGCGAGTGCATCGAGTAACGATGCCGACATGCCGCGCGTGTGAATCGAACGCAGGTCCGACGCCGGTCACTGCGCCGCAAAGTCGTTTCGGAAGCCGTGCTGCTCTCCGACCCGCCTGTTAGATTCCGCGCCCTGACAATGAATCGCGCTGGCGATGTACGGAACCCGGATGCACCGAGCTCGAGTGGCGGGGACGCATCCAGGAAATCGTCGATCGGAGGTATGCATGTCGGATGTGATCAGGTTCATCGAGGTGGCAGTCGTCGTCGGAGCGGTCGCGGGCATCGTGGTCTCGATCGTCCTCGGAGTGGTGGTGTCGCGCCGATCGCAGTGATCCGGGGCCCGATTCTCTTTCGGGGCTCCGCGCCGCGGACGGAGTCACCCGAGAACCCTGTGTGAGTCCCGAGGGAGAGGAAACGGGATGCCTTCGACGCGCCTGCTGGCGGTCTCTGGAATCCTTGCGCCGCTGTTCTACCTGATCGCGACGGCGCTGACGGTCTGGTTCCGGCCCGAGTACTCGCTCGTCAGCGACTCGGTGAGCCAGCTCGCCAACCTGGACGAGCCGTTCGCGATCCTCTTCATCCTGGTCGGCGCCGTTCCGGTGGGACTGCTGGCGGTCGTCTTCACCTACGCGGTTTGGACCGTCCTGCCCGACAACACGGCCATGCTGGCCGGGATCGTGCTGCTCGCGCACGAGGGGTTCGGGATCATCTTCGCGTTCGGCGTCTTCCCGCGCTCCGGCCCGTCTCCCGGAATCATGCACATCGGCGCCGGGATCTACGCGATCGCCTGCGGCGTGGCGGCGCGAATGCTGCTCGCGAGGCCACTCCAGCAGCTCGGCCGGTTCTACCTTCCGCTCACCATGACCGTGGCCATCGCCGTTCCCGTGCTCATCCTCGGGGTCGCCCGGCTCTCCTCCATGCCCGGGCTCTACGAGCGGATCGCCCACGGCCTGGTGCTCGGCTGGATGGCGGCCGTCGCCGTGTCGATCCTGCTCCATCCGGAGACGGAAACGGAGACGGAGACCGACTGAGCGCGCCAGGTCCGCGCGGATCCGCCGGTGGGCGAGCCTCCCGTCGTGGAGGCGCCGCGCTCGATGCGCGAACTCCAGGTACGGTTCGCTTCCCCATCGAAGCGAGGATTTCGCCATGGACTTCGAGATCGATCCCGGCACGCGCGCCCTGCTCGACGGCCTCGACGCCTTCATCGAGGCCGAGATCCGGCCGCTCGAACGGCAGGACGACAACGTCCGCTTCTTCGATCACCGCCGCGAGTGGGCGCGCACGGACTTCGAACACGGCGGTGTGCCGCGCGCGGATTGGGAAGCGCTGCTCGCCGAGATGCGGCGTCGCGCGGACCGCGCCGGATTCCTGCGTCTCGCGCTGCCCGAGGATCTCGGCGGCGCGAACGCGAGCAATCTCACCATGGCGATCGTCCGCGAGCACCTGGCCGCGAAGGGCCTGGGCCTCCACAACGATCTCCAGAACGAGAGCTCGATCGTCGGGAACTTTCCGACCCTGCTGATGATGCGCGACTTCGGGACGCCCGCGCAGAAGGCGGCCTTCATGGAGAAGATCGCGCGCGGCGAGGCCCGGCTCGCGTTCGGACTCACCGAGCCGAACCACGGCTCCGACGCGACGCACCTCGAGACGACCGCGGTGCGCGACGGCGACGGCTGGGTCCTCGACGGCATGAAGCGCTGGAACTCGGGCCTACACCACGCGACGCACGACATCATCTTCGCGCGCACCTCGGGCAAGCGCGGCTCGCCGAAGGGCATCACCGCGTTCCTGGTGCCGACCGACGCACCCG
>JALOQG010000353.1 GCA_025453505.1 Myxococcota bacterium
ACGCGGCGTCCACGATCGAGCGGTTGCGGTACACGCCGAGCGCCGCGGCGAAGAAGAGCGATCCGTCGCGCGTGTAGCCGTTGAAGAAGAAGCGGTCGTAGAAGTTGCGGTCGCCCGTCGCCGGGTGCGCGAGCGGCTCGGGCGTCTGGTGGATCGGATGGTCGTCGAGCGGGTGCAGCACGCGTCAGCCTCGCGAGATCTCTTCGAGGAGCGATCCCTGCAGGCGCAGCACGTCGCGCACCGCCTGCGCCGCGAGGTGGCCGCCGAGCAGCGGCCGCAGCGCGTCGGCTCGTGCGGCCGGGAGTGCGTCGAGGCGCTCGAACGCATCGCGCAGGATCGCGCGCAGCGCCTCGACCCGTTCGGCGGCCGGGGCCGGCGGCGCCGCTGCGAGCGCCGTGTCGATCGCCACTGCCAACGCCGCGACACCCGTCGCGTGCGCCTCGCGCGCGAGCGCACCGAGCGCGCCTTCCGCCGAGCGCGCCTCTTCCTCGAACGCCGCCACCGACGCCTCGATGCGTCCCGCCAGGTTGCGCAGCACGTCGATCGCGGCCCAGAGCTGTCCGCGCGCGGTGCGCGACGCGAGGTTCGGAAGCACCTGCTCCTGCAGCGCGCGGACCACGCCGTCGAGCAGCGCCTTCGGCGAGACGCGCAGCGCGGCGTCGCTCACGGGAGCGGCAGCCAGCCGCGCAGCGCGGCGACGAGGGCGTGCAGGAACGGGAGCTGATGATCGAAGATCGCCATGCGTAGATCCGCCGTGCGGCCGTCGCGGAAGGCGCGTATGCCCGTCAGCATGATCGCGGCCATCTTCACGACGGCGAGCACCTCGTAGTAGCGCAGCACGTCGCGATCGACGCGAAACCCCGCGGCCTCCTCGTAGAGCGCGACGAGATCTTCCGGCGCCGCGAGGCACGCCGCGCGCGGCGTCTGCCCGCGCCACAGGTGCGAGATGCACCAGGCGACGTCCTCGATCGGATCGCCGAGGTGCACCATCTCCCAGTCGAGGATGCCGGTGAGACGGGGTCCGGCGGCGTCGCGCTCGATCAGCCAGTTGCCGAGCCGGTAGTCGCCGTGGAGCAGCGCGACGTGGTCCGACGCCGGAGCGTGTCGGCGCAGCCAGAGCAGCGCTTCGACGAGCACCGGATCCGGCGTGAGCCCGCTCGCGTCGATGCGCGCCTGCCAGCGCGCGACCTCGCGCGCGGCGGCATCGCCGGCTCCGGGGACGCCGAGGAAGTCGAGACCGCGCGCGCGCCAGTCCACGGCGTGCAGCGCCGCGAGCGCGCGCATCAACTGCGGCGCCAACGCGGCGCGCTCGGAGGCGTCGAACGGGCCTTCGCCGCCGGCTCCGGGCACCGGAATCGGCACCTCGCCCGGCAAGCGCTCCATCACGTAGAAGGGACGCTCGAGCACGTGTGCGGCGCGCTCGAACCACGGCGTGCGCGGGGAGGGGAGGGGATCGCCCGAGAGCGCGTGCAGCACGCGGAACTCGGGCTCGAGGTCGTAGGGCTCGAGGAGGCCCGAGACGGGCTCGCGCTTCACGACCCAGTGCTCCGACCGGCCCGCGATCTCGGAGCGGAACGAGAAGGTCTCCTGCGAGAAGCCCTCGGTGTGCACGACGACGTCGCGCACCGCGATCGGATCGGCGCCGGGGATGCGCGCGCGCAGGAACGTCTCGAGTCGCGCGCTGAGATCGTTCACGCGCGTGCCTCCTCGACGGGCGCGGCGAGCTTCGCGTAGAGCGCGCGTACGCACGCCTCCGTGTCGCCGGGTGCGCCGGAGTTGTCGATCACATGGTCCGCCAACGCGCGCTTCTCCTCGATCGGGAGCTGTGCGGCGATGCGGCGTTCGGCGTCGGCCCGCGAGCAGCCGTCGCGCGCGACCGTACGCTCGACCTGCACCGCCCGCGGCACGTACACGACGACGGTCGCGTCGAAGCCGGCGCGCGCCGCGTCTCGATCGCGCGGGCGCGTCTCGAAGAAGAGCGGGATGTCGACGACCACGAGCGGAGCGCCGCTGCGCCGGGCGGCGTCGATGCGGCGCGCCATCTCGGCGCCGACGCGCGGGTGGACGAGGGCGTTCAGACGCGCGCGCTGGGCGGGATCGCGGAACACCCGGTCGGCGACGCGGGCCCGGTCGAGCGCGCCGCGGGCGTCGAGGATCTCGGGGCCGAAGGCCGCGGCCATCTCGGCGAGCAGCGGCGTGCCCGGCGCCTGCAGCTCGTGGACGATCGCGTCGGCGTCGACGACGACCGCACCGAGCGCGGCGAAGTGCTTCGCCACCGTGCTCTTGCCGGTCCCGATGCCGCCCGTCAGGGCCACCACGCGCGTCACGCGTCTCGAACTCCTCGCGGAGCGGCACCCTATCTCAGCGCGTCGATTCGCGGAATGGTCGAAGTCGGAGAGGCGGGAGTCGGCCCGCGGGCGCGGTCAGGCCCGATCGCTCGGAGCGGCCGCCATCACGCAGTTCTTGCCGGCGCCCTTGGCGCGATAGAGCGCGCGGTCGGCGGCGTCGAAGAAGCGCTTGCGATCGCCGGCGAACTCGGCGACGCCGATCGAGACCGTGACGCGCATCGGCTCGAGCGTCTCGGGTGCGACGA
Organism: Myxococcota bacterium; assembly: GCA_025453505.1. Classification (GTDB taxonomy): domain Bacteria; phylum Myxococcota_A; class UBA9160; order UBA9160; family PR03; genus PR03. The sequence goes on from JALOQG010000353.1 coordinate 2,594, forward strand.
ACTGGGTCTCCGCCACGGCGGTCCGCACCTTCTCGGCAACGAACATCGCGCCCTCGAGGTCCGTGCCCGTCGCGAGCACGACGAACTCCTCGCCGCCGTAGCGCGCGAGGATGTCGGACTCGCGTACGGATTCGTTGAGCACGCGCGCGATCCGCACCAGCAGCGTGTCGCCGTGCGCGTGACCGTGGCGATCGTTGAGCGCCTTGAAGTCGTCGATGTCGACCAGCAGGATCGCGAGAGGCTCGCCGCTGCGCGATACGCGCTTGATCTCGCGCGTGAGCGCTTCCTGGAAGTAGCGGTGGTTGTGGAGTTTCGTGAGGCCGTCGGTGATCGAGAGCTGCTCGAGCACCTCGTTGGCCCGCTGCAGCTCTTCGTTCTGCTCGCGCAGCTGGCGGTGCTGGTGCGAGAGCTCGTCGCGGTTGCGCCGCAGCCGACGCGCCATGTCGTTGAAGGTGCGCGTCAGCAAGCCGATCTCGTCGTGCGTGCCGGTGTCGGCGATCTCGATCTCGAGCTCGCCGCGCGAGATGCCGCGCGCGCCGTCGGAGAGCGCCTCGAGCGGCCGCACGATCTTCGCGGTGATCTCGTAGGCGAGGAAGGAGAAGGCGAGGATGATCGCCAGGTCGATCACGAAGACGCGCGTCACCACCGAGAAAACCGGCGCGAACGCGACCTCGAGCGATTCGGCGACGACCAGGCCCCAGCCGGCGATGGCGATCGGCCGGTGCGCGCCGATGCCGCGACGGCCCTCGGCGGTGCGGAAGTCGCGGACGGAAGCCGGCTGCCGCTCGATCAGCTCGCGCGGGAACGCCTGGAAGCCGGCGTCCTCGGTGGCGATGCTGCCGAGCAGGACGCGACCGGTCGCGTCGACCAGATAGACCGGGGCTTCGGCGTAGGAGCGCGCGGCGCTGAGCTGCGCGCGCAAGACCTCGGCGGAGAAGACGCCGTGTACGGCGCCGACGGAGGCGCCACCCGAGTCGCGCAGCGCCGTGGTGGCCACGACCCGATCGGCGACCCCGTGCAGGCCCGGCTCCGCGGGGAGATGCTCGGCCGGCAGCGCGACGCCGGACTCCGAAGTCACGAGTTCGCCCGCCGCGTCCGTGAGCAGGAGGCCCGCGAAGGCCGGATGCGCGAGCGCGAACTCCTCGAGCGCGCGCCGGCCCTCGGCCGCAGCG
>JALOQG010000354.1 GCA_025453505.1 Myxococcota bacterium
ATGACCTGGCGAAGAGTCGGCCCGGGCGCGTTGTCCGCAAGCTGCGCAAGGCTGGTTGATCCAGCGCTTGTTTCGAGGCTGCCGCCCAACACCCATGAGGCCCCCTCCTGTCAACGAGTAAGCGTCTCCCGTCCGCCGCGGCCATCGGCCGCGGATCCTGATCTTGCGATCGTCTCCGCTCCGAACTCCATCTTCGCTTCGCTGTGCGGTGCAGGCCGCGTGGACTCTGCACCCAACACCTATTGAGGTTCACGCTCGTCTGCGCGTTGGCAGCGCAAGCGGGAAGGCTTCGCCTCCGCGACCTGGAAGCTCATCCGCTCCCTCGTGCCGGCCTCCTCATGACGTCGATCTCGAAGATCCGTCGTCTCCAGGCTCGGGGGAGGGGGCGCACGGAGACAGGGCGGTCTCTTCGAAGAGGACCGCCGCTTCGGAGAACGCCCACTCGAGGTGGACGTTCCCCATCTTGGCACCACTGCTCCCGCGCTTCTTCCCGGCGGATTCCTTCGCGTACTTCAGCAGTCGCGCAGGGGAAGCGGCGTGCTGCACCCGCTCGAATCGATGCACGTCGTGGATCTGGTAGAGGTTCTCGATGCGCCCGCACCTGGCCGTTGCGATCGAGGATGCAGACGTACGTGGTCTTGGCGTGCAGGTCGATTCCGCAGCATTGCGCGTGCCGTTCGTTGTAGAATCGCAGGTCGTCGGGCGGCACGGCGATCCAGAAGCGAGGTGAACGGGCTCATGTCCAGTACGCCCGAGAATGCGAACAAGGCGCTCTGGGAGAAGGGCGACTTCACGCGCATCGCCGAGACCATGCGTGAAAGCGGCGAAGCGCTCGTGCGGCGGATCGGCATCGGCGAGGGCCTCGAGGTCCTGGATCTCGGATGCGGCGACGGCACCACGGCATTGCCTGCAGCCAGACTCGGAGCGGAGGTTCTCGGCGTCGACATCGCGCGAAACCTGGTCGAGGCCGGGAACAGGCGCGCCGCGGAACAGGGTCTGACCAAGTGCACGTTTCGCGAGGGCGACGCGACGAATCTGCAGCCGATCCCAGATCAGGCCTTCGACGTCGTCATCAGCATCTTTGGTGCGATGTTCGCTCCCAGACCCTTCGACGTGGCCAAGGAGATGGTGCGCGTGACGCGGCCGGGAGGCCGGATCGTGATGGGGAATTGGATTCCCGACGATCCCACGCTCGTGGCGCAGATCCTGAGGATCAGCTCTGCGCATACGCCGCCGCCTCCCGAGGGTTTCGTCAGCCCCATGACGTGGGGCGTCGAGAGCAACGTGCTCGAGCGGTTCGCCGGTGCAGGAGTCCCCGCGGAGAACATTTCCTTCGTTCGAGATACGTTCGTCTTCGCATTCGATGGCCCGCCGGCGTTGCTCGTGGACGAGTTCAGGAACTACTACGGCCCCACCATGAATGCGTTCGGTGCTGCCGAGAAGAACGGCCGCGCTTCCGACCTGCAGAGGGAGCTGGAAGAGCTGTTCAGCAGCCAGAACACGAGTGCGAACGCCACACGGATTCCGGCGACCTTCTTGCGCGTCACGGTAGTCCGCTGAAGGGCTTCACGAATGCCGCGCAAGCCATCGGGCAGACGTTCGGGTGTCGGAGAGGGGCCTCTCTGTGGGATCGAGGGGCGCGCCGACGCGCGATGGCGTAAGCATTCCCGGCAGGAGGTGCCCCATGTCCAGGATCCTGATCACCGGAGCGAGCAAGGGGATCGGCTACGACGCCACGCTGCTGCTGGCACGGGCCGGCCACGAAGTGATCGCCACCATGCGGAATCCGGGCGCGTCGGACCTCGAGAAGGTCGCCAAGGACGCGGCGCTCCCGGTGACGGTCATGGCCATGGACGTAGACGACGATGCATCGGTGGCGGACGTGTTCGCTGCAGTCGGCGCGTCGGTCGACGTCCTCGTCAACAACGCCGGCATCTACAGCATCAACGCCGTCGAAGACGAGCATCTCGATCAGTTCCGGCGGGTGATGGAGACCAACTACTTCGGTGCCGTGCGCTGCGTCAAGCAGGTCGTGCCGGTCATGCGCGCGCGCGGCTCGGGCTGCATCGTCAACATCACGTCGGTCGCGGGACGCATCGCGTTCGGAGGGACCAGCGCCTACAACGCGTCGAAGTTCGCCCTCGAGGCGTTCAGCGAATGCCTGGCCCAGGAGGTCAAAGGCTTCGGTATCAGGGTCGCAGTCGTGGAGCCGGGCATCATCGATACGGCGATGGCCACGACGAACCTGCCGCGCTACGACGAGAACACGATCTACTCCCAGGGCCGGCGGGTCCACGCCTTCTTCACGAATCCCGAGAAGGGTGAGGCTTCTCCCGCGCTCGTCGGGGAGATGATCCGCTACGTGATCGAGAGCGGCGACCCGCGGCTGCGCTTCCCCGTCGGCCCCGACGCGCTTCCGTTTCTCGGCTGGCGTTCCACCGTCAGCGACGAATACTGGGTCGGCCTGGGTGGCTCGAAGGATGACGCGGACTACTTCCAGCGAGTATTCACCGATACGGGAGTCGACCTCCGCAAGACCTGACCCCGAAGGCTGCTGACGTCCCGGCTCCCCGCTCCTAGTCTCCGCGGCGTGGGGGCGCGTCTCTTCGACCAGAAGTTCGGCGTGGAGCGGCTCCGCGAGCTTCCTCGCGAGCCGGGCGTCTATCTGTTCCGCGATGCCGAAGGGCGCGTGCTCTACGTCGGCAAGGCGAAGGACCTGCGGCGGCGCCTGGCCGGCTATCGCAATGCCTCGCGCCGCAAGGCGCACCGCAAGATGCGGGCGCTGGTACGCGAAGCAGCGTCGCTCGAGGTGCGGCCGCGCGCGTGCGAGAAGCAGGCGCTGCTGCTCGAGAACGAGCTGATCCGGACGCTGCGGCCGCCCTTCAACGTGGACGGCGCCTTCGCGTTCCTCTACCCGGCGCTCGGCGTCGGCCACGCCGACGGACGCGTCCTGCTCGCGTTCACGTCGAGGCCGGAGGAGTGGAGCAGCCTGGCCCTGCGCTGGCACGGCTGCTTCCGATCGCGCGCGCGGACGCGCGCGGCCTTCGATGCGCTCGTCGCACTCTTCGGCAGCATCGGACATCGCGAGCCGGTGTCGCGGCTTCCGGCCGTGCCGCTCCGGCGCGGCGTGCGGCTCGAGGCCTTCCGCCGGCTGCCGCCGGAGCTGCCCGCCGCTGCGGACGCGTTCTTCGCGGGCGAGTCGCGGGATCTCCTGGCGCTGCTCTTCGAACGCCTGCTCGAAAGCGCGAGCGCGCGACGCGACGCCGCGGGGACCGCGCAACTGCTGCGCACGCTCGACGGCTTCGCGCGCAGGGACGTCGCCGCGCTGCACCGCGCGCTGCAGAAGACGGGGCGCTCCGGCTGGGTGCGCGGCGAGGAACGCGACGCCCTCTTCATCGCAGCACGCCACGGCTGAGGCGCGCGCGTCCGCCGCACGCGGGACCGACGCCGCGATGGATCTCTTGCGCAACGCTCCGCCGAGGTGCGCGGCGCTCGACGCGGTAGTGTCGCCCGGGACGGAGGGCCGGCGTGACCACCGATCAGGCGATCGTATTCGGCGTCCTCGCTGCGACGGTGGTCCTCTTCGTGTGGGACCGCTGGCGCTACGACGTCGTCGCGATGCTCGCGCTGCTGGTCGTCGCGCTCGCCGGGCTCGTCGCGCCCGGGCAGGTGTTCGCGGGACTCGGCCACCCCGCGGTCGTGACCGTGGCGGCGGTATTGGTGATCAGCCGCGGGTTGATCAACGCCGGCGTCGT
>JALOQG010000355.1 GCA_025453505.1 Myxococcota bacterium
TACAGCCTCAACACCTGGGGAGCGGTCGCCGGCGCAGGCTTGGCCGGCTTCGTGCTCATTCCGCGGTTCGGCCTCGACGGTGCGGTGCTGGTCGCGGCGTCGTGCAACTTCGCGATCGTCGCCGTCGGCTTCGCCACGCGCAGTCGCTTCACTGTCGCGGCGTCGATCGGCTCGGCCGGCGCGGATAGCCCCACCACGTCGGCGGCCGCCGCGAGCGCGCCGGCGGCGAACGTGACCGACGACGCGAACAGCACGAGCGCTCCGTATGCCGGCTTCGCGCTCGCCTCGCTCGTTGCGACCGGCTTCTGCTCGATCGCCGCCGAGGTCGGCTGGACGAAGTACTTGGCGATCTTCACCGGCGCGACGCTGTACGGGTTCGCGACGATTCTCGTCGTGTTCCTCTCGGGCATCGCGCTCGGCTCGTGGCTCGTGCGTCCGCTGCTCGGGCGCGAGCAGCGCACGGCGGAGCTGCTGCTGTGGGGGCTCGTCGTCCTCGGTCTTGCGGTCGCACTGACGCGACCGGCGCTGTCGCTCGCACCGAGCGTGCTGACGATGGCGCGCGGAAGCGACTCCGCCGCGCTCCTCGCTTACGGCTTCGTCTTTGCCGTACTGCTGCCGCCGACGCTTCTTTTCGGCGCTTTGTTCCCGGCCGGCCTCGAGCTGTACTGCGGGCGCAGCGGCTCGGTGCGCAAGCGCTCGGGACGCGCCTACGCGCTCAATACGCTGGCGGGCATCGCCGGCTCGGTCGCGGCCGGCTTCTGGGCGATTCCCGCCTTCGGCACCGATCACCTGCTGGTCGCCCTGGCCCTCGTGTTTCCCCTCGTCGCGATCGTGGCCGCCGCCGGCGGCGTGGTGGCTCGGCGCGGCCCGGTAATCGCCTGCGCGGTGGTCGTAGCGGTCGTGACGATCGCCCTGCCCGGTCTCGACTATCAGCCGCTGGTGCGCGCCGTCACGCTGCGCGACCCGGCGACGGCCGGCGAGGATCCGTCGGCATGGCGCTTCGAGTATCTGCAGGAGGCACGCGCGGGCGTCATCAGCGTGCTCACGCGCGACGGCACGATGGGCGCGCTGCAGACCAACGGGCTTACCGAGTCCCACCTCAACTTCGTCGATCCGATGGCCGGCTCGCCCACCGAAAGCCTGCTCGGTCTGGTCCCCTACCTGCTGCACGTCGAGCCCCGCGACGCGTTCGTCGTCGGCTTCGGCGGCGGCAACACCGCTTTCGGTCTCACGCGCACCTCTGATCTTCAGACCATCCGTGTCGTCGAGCTCGAGCCGGCCATCGTCGATGCCGTCCGCGTGGCGAGCCAGGGCTTCGTCGCGGCGCTTCTCGACCCGCGCGTCGACCTGCGGTTCAACGACGCACGCAACGCACTGCTGGTCGAGGACACGCTCTACGACATCATCGTCTCGCAGCCGTCCCACCCGTGGCTGGCCGGCAGCGGGACCCTGTTTACGCGCGAGTTCTTCGGAATCGTGAGCTCGCGGCTGCGGCCCGGCGGCGTCTTTGGCCAGTGGGTGAACCTGTTCAACATGGACGCGGTCACGCTCGGCGCGATCGTCAAGTCCTTCTACGAAGTGTTTCCCTACGGGTTCGCTCTGAGGCCCTCGGGCGGCCGGGATCTGCTGCTTTTCGGCTCGCACTGGCCGTTGGTCCTGGATCCCGCGCGTCTCGAGGCGCGGCTCGCGCATCGCGAATTGGCCGTGCATCTGGCCCGCCAACGCATCGCCTCCGTGACGGATCTTCTGCGGGACTTCGCCTTCTCCAGCACCGAGATCCTGCGCGAGATCCAGAGCGGACCGGTCAACACGGACACCAACCTGATCTCGGAAGTGCGTCTCGCCCGTATCGGCGGCGGTGGCGGCGACTCGGCGAGCGTGGAAGCCCTGCTCGCGTCGGTCCGCGGGCTCGACGTCGCCCCACACCTGCCGCGCGAAAGCGCACCGCGAGTGCTCGAAGATTTGGCGAAAGCGCTCGAGCAACTCGGGCGCGTAGACGACGCACGCACGATCGACATGCGCAGAAGCCAGCTACCGCCGCAGCCGTTCACGCTGCATTGACCCGCCAGCGTCTTTCAGTCCCTGCTCGCGTATGTGTTGCGCGCCTGCGCTCTATGTGGGACCATTCTCGTCACAAATCCCCGGCCGCATGGGTCATTTCGAAGGAGATCAGGTGATGTTTACTCGTATCGCTCTCGCGTCGTTCCTCGCCATTGCCGTGCTCAACGGCTGCGCCACCAAGAAAGAGCCGGCTCCCGATCCCAACGCCGCGGCCGATGCCGCCCGCGCCGAAGAGGCCGCCAGGCGCGCCGAGACGGCCGCGGAGAAGTCCGAGGTCATCTTCCAGAAGTCGCTGCAGAAGTAACGGGGAGCCGGCGCTGCCGGCTCACTCGAACACGACGAGAGTCTTGAGGGCGGCGCCGACATCGGCCGCCGCCCTCATGGCCTCGCCGACCTTTTCCAACTCGAATTTGTGGGTCACGAGCTTCGCAACCGGGATCTTGCCCGCGTCGAGCAGCGCTAACGCTTCGCGCGTGTCGCGCGGACCGCACGAATAGCTCGGCACCAGGCTGACCTCGCGGAAGTAGAGGTCGAACGGCCGCGCCGCCAGCACGTCGTCGGGCTGGGAACAGGTGAACAGCACCACGCGAGCATCAGCGCCCGCCAGGCGGATGCCGGTCTCCATCGCTTCGATCGACCCCGGACCGACGAACACGACCTCGCCCATCTCGCCGGCCGTCAGATCCCGGACGGCCGCGATCGGATCGTCCTTCGAGACGTCGACCACCGCGTCGGCGCCGAGCTCTTGCGCCCGCTGCAAGCGGAACGGCACGCGGTCCAGAGCGATCACCCGCGCGCCTGCCTGAGCCGCCAGCGCGACGTGTAGTTGACCCATGATGCCGACGCCGATGACGACGAGGGTCTGACCCGCCGCGACGCCACCGCGGCGCAGCGATTTGACGACGCACGCCACCGGCTCGACCAGGCTCGCCGCCGTGTAGTCGAGCGTCGGCGGCAGCTCGAGCGTGTCGGCGGCGACGCTCGCCGCGGACACGACGAAGTACTCGGCCATGCCGCCGGGCCGAATCGCGCCCTTGCGCCACGTCTCGCAGTGGACCGCGGCGCCGCGACGACAACGCGCGCAGTCGCCGCAAGGCGCGTGGTGATGCGCAAAAACGCGAGCCCCTTCGCTCAGCTTGGTCACACCTCTGCCGACCTTCGCGACCTCGCCGACCGGCTCGTGGCCGAAGACGAGCGGCGCCTTGCGCTTCATGTACCAGCCCATGAGATCGCCGGTGCAGATGCCGCAGGCGCGCGTGCGCACCAGGATCTCGCCGGCGGCGGGCTCGGGGATCGCTTCTTCTTCGATGCGAATGTCGTCGATCGTGTACAGGCGCGCTACGCGCATCGTCGTCTCCTCTGCTTCAGGCTCCCGGTGGCGTCGGACGCCCGCTCGACCTGGGAAATCCAGGGATAATCGCGCATTTGACGTCGTTGCCGTCTTCGAGCCGGGCGAACACCGCCGGGATTTCTTCGAGGGGCGCGCGCGATGTGATGAAGCGCGACCAGTCGAGGTCGCGCCGCCCGAGTAGCTCGCGTGCTCGGGCGACGTCGCGCGGGCGAAAGTGGAAGGGGCTGGCCAGCGTCACGCCGTCGTAATGGAAACGATACGTGTCGAGCGCGACGGTCGTGCCGGGCCGACAGCCGCCGAACAGGACCACGTGCCCGCCGCGTCGCGCATAG
>JALOQG010000356.1:0-6216 GCA_025453505.1 Myxococcota bacterium
GAGATCGACGATCTCGTAGCCGTTGCAAGCGAGGACGACGCCGACGATGTTCTTGCCGATGTCGTGCACGTCGCCCTTCACGGTGGCGAGCACGATCTTCCCCGCCGAGCTCGATTCCGCCTTCTCCTCTTCCATGAACGGCGTCAGGTGCGCCACGGCGCGCTTCATCGCGCGCGCGCTCTTGACCACCTGGGGCAGGAACATCTTGCCGGCGCCGAAGAGATCGCCGACGACCTTCATGCCGTCCATCAGCGGCCCTTCGATCACGTGCAGCGGCCGCGGCAGCTTGAGGCGTGCCTCCTCGGCGTCTTCCTCGATCCATTCGACGACGCCGTGGACGAGGGCGTGGATCAGGCGCTGTTCGACCGGCGCGTCGCGCCACGAGAGATCGATCTCACGCTTCTTGCCCTTGCCCTTGACCTGCTCGGCGAGTTCGACGAGCCGCTCGGTCGCATCCGGTCTCCGGTCGAAGAGCACGTCCTCGACCGCCTCGAGCAACGGCTTCGGGATGTCCTCGTACACGACGAGCTGGCCGGCGTTGACGATGCCCATGTCCATGCCGGCCTGGATCGCGTGGAACAGGAAGGCCGAGTGCATCGCCTCGCGCACGACGTCGTTGCCGCGGAACGAGAACGAGAGGTTCGAGATGCCGCCCGAGATCAATGCGCCGGGACAGGTCGCCTTGATCTGGCGCGTCGCTTCGAGGAAGGCGATCGCGTAGCGGTTGTGCTCCTCGATGCCGGTGGCGACCGCGAAGACGTTCGGGTCGAAGATGATGTCGGTCGGCGCGAACCCGGCCTGTTCGGTCAGCAGCCGGTAGGCGCGCTGGCAGATCGAGACCTTGCGCTCGACGGTGTCGGCCTGGCCGGCCTCGTCGAACGCCATCACGACGACCGCGGCACCGTAGCTGCGGACGAGCCGGGCCTTCTCGAGGAACTCGGACTCGCCTTCCTTCAGGCTGATCGAGTTGACGACCGCCTTGCCCTGTACGCACTTGAGGCCGGCCTCGATCACGGACCACTTCGAGGAGTCGACCATGATCGGGACACGCGCGACCTCGGGCTCGGTGGCGACCAGCTTGAGGAAGGTCTCCATCGCGCGCTCGGAGTCGAGCATTGCCTCGTCCATGTTCACGTCGATCAGGTTCGCGCCGCCGCGCACCTGTTCCATCGCGACCTCGAGCGCCTTGCCGTAGTCGCCGGCGAGCACGAGCTTCGCAAAGCGCCGCGATCCGGTGACGTTGGTGCGCTCGCCGACCATCAGGAAGTTCGTGTCGGGGCGCACCTCGAGCACTTCGAGTCCGCTGAAGCGCGGCCGCTCGGGCACGACGGGGATGCGGCGCGGCGCGACGTCCGCGACGGCCTCCGCGATCGCGCGGATGTGGTCGGGCGAAGTGCCGCAGCAGCCGCCGACGAGGTTCAGCCAACCTTCCCGTGCGAAGTCGCGGAGCAGCCGCGCCATCTGCGCGGGGGTCTGGTCGTAGCCGCCGAATGCATTCGGGAGACCCGCGTTCGGGTAGCAGGACACGAACGTGTCGGCGATCGAAGACAGCTCCTCGACGTAGGGCCGCATCTCCTCGGCGCCGAGCGCGCAGTTGATGCCGACCGCGAGCGGGCGGGCATGTGCGATCGACGTCCAGAAGGCGCCGACCGTCTGGCCCGAGAGCGTGCGGCCGCTGCGATCGGTGATCGTCACCGAGATCAGGATCGGGAGATCGGTACCCCGCTCGCGCTGCACCGATTCGATCGCGATCAGTGCGGCCTTCGCGTTGAGCGTGTCGAAGATGGTCTCGACGAGGAAGAGGTCCACGCCGCCGTCGAGCAGACCCTGCACCTGCTCGACGTAGGCGTCGCGCACCGCCTCGAAGGTGACGGCGCGGAACGACGGGTCGTTGACGTCGGGTGAGAGCGAGAGCGTCTTGTTCATCGGGCCGATCGCGCCCGCGACGAAGCGGGGCCGATCCGGGGTGCGCTGCGTCCAGGCGTCGGCCGCGATCCGCGCGATCCGCGCCGCCTCCACGTTGAGCTCGTGCGACAGCGACTCCATCGCGTAGTCGGCCTGGGACACGCGCTGGGCGTTGAAGGTGTTCGTCTCGATCACGTCGGCGCCGGCGGCCAGGTAGGCGTCGTGGATGCCCGCGATCACGTCCGGCCGCGTCAGCACGAGCAGCTCGTTGTTGCCTTTGACGTCGCTCGGGTGCGCGGCGAAACGGACGCCGCGGTAATCCGCCTCTTCGAGCTCGTGGCGCTGGACCATGGTCCCCATGGCGCCGTCGAGCACGAGGATCCGCTCGCTCAGCAGCTCCTCGAGGCGATCGCGAATCGGCTGGCTCATCGATGGCTCCCCAAACAGTCGGAGCACTATATCTCGATTGAGTGATAAATCAATGGATCCATGCCCTTAGGCTACCAGAGCGTCCATTGCCCGGTGCGCAACACCCAGAGCCCGAGGGTCAGATTGGTGGTCGCGTGTGCGACCACGCAGGAGAGCAGGTCCTTGCGGCCGATCCAGAGCCCGGCCATCAGCAGCCCGTACGCAGTGGCCGCCGGCCACTCGCCGGGTGCGTGGCCCGCTGCGAAGGCGAGCGTCGAGATCGCCACGGCGGCGGGGGTCCAGGAACCAGGCGGAAGATCGCGCACCGAGTGATCGTGGAGGGCGTCGCCGAGCGGGTCCTTGGATCCGGCGCGGCGGCGGTGATCCCACTGCACGAAGAGAAGCATCACGAACCCACGAAAGAGCAGCTCCTCGAAGACCGGCACCACGGTCGAGGACGCGATCACGCGACCCCAGAACGCCGCGGGTTCCCACGCTTCGCCGCCGGACTCGTAGAAGGGAGCCTTGATGGCGACCCACAGCGCGGTGCCGAAGACGCCCGCCGCGATTCCGACGAGCGCGGAGATCACCGGCGAACCGGGTCCACGCAGCGGCAGGTACCAGCGCCAGCCGTACGCCAACGCGGCGATACACGCGATCGTCGCGACCGCATAGGCGGCGGGCTTCGGCAGCACGCTCTCGGGAAACGAGAGCACGCCGACGTAGGCGAAGTAGGGGAGGACGTATTGAAAGAGTACGGCCCAGTTGCTGGGCCTGCGCGGGCTCGACATGTGCGCATCATACATACAGATGGCCGCGGCGCCGTCCGATACGGCCCGCGTGGAAGACTCTTCCGACGCACCCATCCGCGCGCTGCTCTTCGACGATGAATCGCTCGCGCGCCTCGACATCTTCGTGGTCGCGCTCGGGGAACGGATCGACGCGATCCAGGACGCCGAGCACGCCGGTCAGCTCGACGAGGTGGCCAAGCGCGCGGCGGAACTCGGCCGCGAGGCCGCCGGTCTCGGTCTGCCGCAGCTCGCGACCGCAGCCGAGCGCGTCGTGACGAGTTGCCGCGGCGCAGCCGCGAGCGAGGTGAGAGAACGGATCGTGGTGCTCACGGGCTTGATCCGTCGCGTGCGCCTCGGTCATCGCGGATCGGTGTAGCCAGCAGCCATTCCGCGAGACGCCGTGCCACCAGGCGCCGCCCCGACGCGACCGGGGGATCTTGCGTTCGCAACGCACTGGGATCGAGCAACACGGCCCGCGGGCCCTCGCACCCGATCGCTTCGATCTGCAGCGTCTCCGCGATGCCACCCCACGTCAGCAGTCGATCCAGCAGGATGGCGAGCGCGGGCCGGTCGGCTGCTTCGAGTGACGTCGTCGTCGGCGCGAGCGCGAGCCAGGCGTCCGGCACGACGGCACGCTGGTACAGCGCGAGCGCGAGGCCCCAGACGCGTGCCGCGTTTCGCGTGGTGCCTGGCTCGATCGCGTACAGACGCAGCGACGCTCCGGGAGCGTCCCGCCGCTCGATTGCCCGAACCAGCGCATCGAGCGAAGCACCGCGGCGCATCCAGCCGCGCCAGCCCCTCGCCCCGATCGGGAACCCGACCGGCTCGAAGCGACGGCCGCGGCGGGTCGCCGTGCGCCGCCAGCGCGCAGCGTCGCGGCGCAGCAGCGACGCGGACTCCGCCTCGATCGCGCGCCAGAGCGAGCGGGCCGCCACGCGATCGCCTGCGCAGTACCCGCGCAGGAAGCGCATCCGCTCGCTGGCCGGCGCGCCGGCGCAGTGTCGGTCGAGTTTTGCGAGTGCAGCGATGCGCGCGCGAGGCCGAACCGCGGCGCCGACGCGCGCACGCTCGAAGTCGATCGCGAGCAGCAACGGCTCCCCCGCACGCCGCCACAGGAAGTTGTTGGGCGCGAGGTCGCGCTGGTCGATGCCCGACTCGTGCATCCGCCTCACCAGCATTCCGAGGGCGGCGGCGCGCGCGCGCGACTCGCCGGGCATGCCGATGCCCTCGTCGCGTGCGCGGCGCAGATCGATTGCATCGCCGAGCCACGGCACCAGCTCGTGGCATCGCTCGAGCAGCACTCCGCGGCGCGTCTCGCCCACGACCAGGGGAATCGGAGTCGGAATGCCGCGGGCAGCGATCGCAGCGGCACGATCGAGATCGCGCCGCGCCTTCGAACGCCCGAGCCGCCGCCACCACGGGAGATCCCGATACTCGTTCACCTTGATCAGGTGATCGGGCTCCGTGCCGGCGAGCGACACCAGGTAGCTGCGCTTGCGCCGCCCCTGTTTGCGATCCTCCACGCCGGTATCGAGCGCGGCGAGGGCCGCCGCCGCCAGCGTCTGCGCGCGTGCGACCTCGACGCCCGGCGCCGGCCACCAGCGGATGCGAGCCGCGCGGCGGTCCGGACCGTTCAGCGCCGCCCGACCTCGACCAGCGGCACGACGACGTGCGTGTCGTCGTCCGCGATCGCTTCGAGACGCAGTTGCCGCAATCCGGGCAAGTCGCCGATCCGGCGCGCGTCGTCCGAGTTGGGCTCGATCACCCCGATTCGCAGCGTGCCGCCGGCGAAGTCGACGTCGCGCAGCGCATCGGACGGCTGCGAGGCCGGTCCGACCCGCAGCCGTCCGCTCACGATTTCGTATTCGAGCGGCCCGCGCGCGAGATCCTGCTTGAGATCGCGCTCCGGCGTGTCCGAATGCGGGCGCCTCGACTTGTGCGTCACGTAGAGCGTGCCGATCACGTTCGGCTCCTGCGCGCCGAGCTCGTCGAGACAGCCGGTCGAGCCGGTGGCGTCGAGATCGAAAAACTGCACGCGGTTCACGCGCTGCTCGGAGGTGCGCGGTCCCGTCGCGATCAACACGCGTCGCAAGCCGCGTTCGGCGCGTTCTCCAAAGCGGCAAACGACGGGCGAAGCAAAGGCGCCGCGCGACCAGGCCAGGGCGAGATCCACCGCATCGGGTCCGCTCCGCGTCTGTGCGACCGAGAGAGCCGGCGCGATCGCGAGCGACGCGACGAGCAGGAGCGAGGCGATCGCGGCAGGAGGGAGCGACATCGACGCCACGCTATCACCGCGTCGCGGGACTGCCGAGGGCTCGCGAGCGCAGTTGACGCCGCGCGCACGCTCGCGCAGCCTGACGGCCATGGAATGCGCGGCGTGTGGCACCGCCATCGAGCTCGCGAGCGGCGAACGCGTCGGTTTCCGCGACGAGTGCCCGAGCTGTCGCGCCGATCTCCACGCCTGTCGCAACTGTCTCCACCACGATCCCGGCGCGTACAACGAGTGTCGTGAGCCAGGCACCGAGCGCGTCTCGGATCGTGAGCGCGCGAACCGCTGCGACTGGTTCACGCCTGCTCGGGCCACGGGGCGCCGCGCGGATCCGAAGCCCGCTGCACGCGCGGCCCTCGACGCGCTCTTCGGCGGCCGAAAGCCCTGAAAGCGGGTCAAGGCCCGGCGTTTCCCGGCCGATGATCCGAGCGTGTACGACCCGCGCGCCAAAGACACCTGGATCGTATTCAAGATCATGGGCGAGTTCGTCGAGGGCTTCGAGACGCTGCGCCCGGTGTGGCCCGCCGTCAGTCTCTTCGGCGGCGCCCGCGTGCCGCGCGATCACCCGTACTACGCCGACGCGCAGCGCCTCGCCGCCGCGCTCGCCAAGGCCGGCTTCTCGATCATCACGGGCGGCGGGCCCGGCATGATGGAGGCCGCGAATCGCGGCGCGCGCGAGGCCGGCGGCCGCTCGATCGGCCTGAACATCAAGCTGCCGTTCGACCAGCGGCTCAACGATCACGTCGAGACCGGCATCGTCTTCGACTACTTCTTCGTGCGCAAGGTGATGTTCGTGAAGTACAGCTGCGGCTTCGTCGGGCTGCCCGGCGGCTTCGGCACGCT
>JALOQG010000356.1:6233-8641 GCA_025453505.1 Myxococcota bacterium
GGCGATCACGCTCAAGCAGACGGGCAAGATGCCGGACACGCCGGTGGTGCTCTTCGGACGCTCGTTCTGGGCCGGCATGCTCGAGTGGCTCGCCGACGAACCGCTGCGCCACGGCATGGTGTCCGCCGCCGATCTCTCGCTGCTACGCGTCACGGACTCGACGGACGAGGTGGTCGAGTGGATGCGAGAGCACTACCAGCGCTGCGTGCCGCCGCCGTCGGCCTGAGCCCCGCAAACGAACTCGAAGAGCGTGTGGCCGATCTGGATCGCGTCTCCAGACGCGAGCACCGCGCTGCGGACGCGGCGGCCGTTGACCTTGACGCCGTTGGTGGACTCGAGGTCCTCGATCTCGTAGCGCTCGGTCTCGGCGTCGAAGAGGATGATCGCGTGCTCGCGGCTGATGCCCTCGTCCAGCAGCGTGATGTCCGTCGTCGGGTTGCGGCCGATCAGGGTCTCCTCGCCCGACAGCTCGAAGCGTGTGCCTTCGAAGCCGCCGGTGCGGATCACGAGCGCGGCCGACTTCCCGGGGAACGCCATGTCCGGGCGTTTCGGCGCGGCGATCGGAGCTCTTGAGGTCGCTCAGCCGGGCAGGCGGCGGTGCTGGAGCGCGGGCAGGGCGGCGCGAATGCGGTCCTGCTCTTCGAGGAAGCACTCGGCGAGCACGGGACCCGGTCGATCCGCGGCACGCGCGAGCACCAGTCCCCACGGATCCACGATCAGGGATCGGCCATATGTCGTGCGGCCGCCCGGGTGCTCACCGCATTGCGCAGGCGCGAGCACGAAGCACTGGTTCTCGATCGCGCGCGCGCGCAGCAGGACTTCCCAGTGATCGCGTCCCGTCTCGCGCGCGAACGCCGCCGGGACGCAGAGAAAGCGCGCGCCCCGCGCGGCGAGTCCGCGATACAGCTCGGGGAAGCGGACGTCGTAGCAGATCGAGAGGCCGACGACGCCGAACGGCGTATCGAAGGAGGCCAGCTCCTCGCCCGGCACCACGCGTTCCGACTCGCGGTACGCCTGCCCGCCCTGTGCGCGCAGATCGACGTCGAAGAGGTGGATCTTCCGATACACCGCGGCCACGTCGCCGCCGGGCGCGATCGCCACGCAGGTATTGCGCACGCGGGCGTCGCCCGGCACCGCTTCATGGAAGGAGCCGCCGACGATCCAGATCCGGTGGCGACTCGCCCACTCGCGCAGCGCGCCGACGATCTCGCCGTCGAGCGACTGCGCGCACGGAATGGGCAGCCCCTCGCGACGCAGGAACGCGAAGTTCTCGGGAAGCGCGACGAGCGCGGCGCCCTGGTCGGCCGCCTGCGACACCCACTTCGACGCGGCGGCGAGGTTCGCCGCCACGTCGTCGACGGAATTCATCTGGACGACCGCGACGCGCATGGCGCCGGAGTCTTAGCAGGCGTTCAGCGGCGGAACAGCGACGGGTCCACGCCCGTGCGCCGGATCACGTCGTAGAAGTCCTTGCGGTCCTTCTTGGCGAGGCGTGCAGCCTGCGAAATGTTGCCGTCGCACAATCGCAGCAGGCTCTCCACGTAGCGCGACTCGAAAGCGCGTTTGGCCTCCCGGAACGACGGCACGCGATCGGCGCGTGCCGAGAGCATCAGCGCCTCTGCGCTGACCGCCCCGGAACCGGCCAGACGCACGGCCTGCCGGACCCGTTCGCGCAGCTCCGAGACGTTGCCGGGCCAGGCCTCGTCGAGCAGCGCCGCGCGCGCCTCCGGCGCGAATCCGACGGCCTCCGTATCGGCCTCCGCCGCGAAGAGGGCGAGGAAGTGCGCGGCCAGCGGCAACACGTCTTCCTTGCGTTCGGCGAGCGGAGCGAGCACGACCTCGAGCGAGCCGTTCCCGAGTCCGTCCACCGCAGCGCGATCCGCCGTCGCGACGACGCGTGCTCGCAGCGGACGATCCTCGCCCCCCTCGGTGCGGAACACATTCGAAGCAAGGGCGCGTGTCAGGGACGTCCGCACGGCCGGCGCCAGCGCTTCCACTGCTTCGAGAATCAACGTCCCGCCCGCGGCGCGGGTGAGCGCACCGTCGAATGCGCCCGGAAGCGCCGGGTAGGTCCCCGCTGCGCATCCGAAGATCTCGCGTGACTGGAGCGGCTCGGGGATCGCCGTGCAGTTCACCGTCTCGAGCGGACCCGAGGCGAGCGGACTCCACGCGTGGACGGCGCGCGCGAGCATCGACTTGCCCGAGCCGTTCGGCCCACGCACGACGACCGGCTGACCGCTGCGAGAGCCCAACATCGCGCGGTCGATCGCGCGTTGCATCGCGGCGCTCGCCGCGACGATGCGGTCCTCTCGCCGCCTTCCGATCGGGCGCGCGTCTGCGCCGGGCGCCCGCGCACCATCGGCGCGCATCGCAGCAGAAGCGCCCGCTGCGGCAATCGAAGTGCTGGC
>JALOQG010000357.1 GCA_025453505.1 Myxococcota bacterium
GCGTCCGGCGAGATGTTCGGACTCCGAATCGTCTTTCGCGACCCGCTCGCCCATCTCGCAGTGCGAGCGCGGGGTGCGGGGTCGCGGAGTGGAGCGCGTGGGGATGGGGGCCTGATGATCTCCGCCCCTTCCACCCGCGAAAGTCCCAGACCCCGCGCCCCGAGCGCACCGCGCCGGCCCACCTCCACGCGCGCAACGGAGCGACCCCTCACCCCGCGCCCAGGCAACCAACGCGGTGAGCGGTCTCTTCAAGTTATGCAGAGATGAAGGACGAGGCGCG
This sequence comes from Myxococcota bacterium, assembly GCA_025453505.1. Taxonomy (GTDB): domain Bacteria; phylum Myxococcota_A; class UBA9160; order UBA9160; family PR03; genus PR03. Next base: position 281 of record JALOQG010000357.1, read on the forward strand.
ACGCTGGAGTCGCGCGGAAGGGCGGCTCGAGGCCAGCGCTCTAGGCGTAGGCGCGGACGAGCAGGAGCATGGCGGCGACGTAGGCCACCGTGAGCCAGAGCTGATGCGAGCGAATGGCGCGAGTCACGATCCCTCCCGGAGATGATTCGAACGCCGGCGGTTGCGGCGTTTGCGGTGCCTGTGCGCTCATTCGTCGCGATCTCCCCCCGGCTTGAGCCCCGTCCGAAACGGCCCTGATCTTCGTCCGCTAGCGGCCTTCGAATCGCGGCGCGCGCTTCTCGCGAATCGCGCGCAGCCCCTCGGCAAAATCGGCACTTTCGTAACAGATCGCCTGCTGCTCCGCCTCGAATTCGAGCTGCGCATCGAGCGGCGCATCGGCCATCGATCGGTGTAGCGACTGCTTCGTGCCGCGCACTGCGATCGGCGCGCAGCGCGCGATCGCCTCCGCCATCTCGAGCGCCTTTGCGACGACCTCGTCGCGCGCGACCGAACGGTTCACGAGGCCGATGCGCTCGGCTTCGGCGCCGTCGATGCTGCGGCCCGTGAGCAGCAGATCCGCTGCGTGCACGGGACCGACGAGGCGCGGCAGGGTCCACGACGATCCCATGCCGGGATGGATCCCGAGCTGGGTGAAATTCAACCCGAACTTCGCGTCGCGCGCGGCAACGCGAAGATCACAGGCCAGCGCGACGGCGAGTCCGGCGCCGATCGCGGGGCCGTTCATCGCCGCGATGCTGGGGCAGGGGAGGTTGCGCACCGAGAGGAAGAGCCCGTAGAAGCGCCGCATGAAGTCGCGGTTCGCCGCGCGCGCGGCTTCGCCCGGCGCGGCGCGCCCGGCCTGCGACTTCGCTTCGAGCATCGCGAGATCGCCGCCCGCGGAGAAGGCCTGTCCCGCGCCGGTCAGCACGACGGCGCGCAGCTCCGCATCGGAAGAGAGCCGGGCCACCACTTGCGTGAGGGCCCGGCCCATCGATTCCGTCATCGCGTTGCGGCGCCCGGGGTCGTCGAAGACCACGAGCGCCACAACGCCGCCGTCGCCGTGTCGCTCGACGCGAACCAGCTCCGGCGGCACCCGACTAGTCGGCCGAACGGCGCAGGAACGCCGGCTGGTCTCGATCCGCCTCGTCGCGCTTCTTGCGGCGCAGGAACGCGGGCTCGTCGTACTCGTCCTCGAACGGCGAGAAGCCGTCGAGCGGCTCCTGCACCGGCTCGCTGCGACGCGTCGCCGCCGGCGGCGGCGCGATCTCCGGTTCGGCGTCGAGGGCCGGCAGCGGTTCGCGTGCCTCGACCGACGCCTCGCGGCGCAGCGGCCGCACGTTGCCGAGTTCGCTGGCGCGATCCGTTCCGCGCGCGACCGGCAGGTCGCGCCCGCGGCCCAGGCGGCCGTCGTCGAGCCCGGTGGCGATCACCGTGACGCGCACTTCGCCTTCCATCGCGTCGTCGATCACGGCGCCGAAGATGATGTTGGCGTCCTCGTGCGAGGACTCCTGGATCAGCTTCGCCGCCTCCTCCACTTCGTGCAGCGTCATGTCGCTGCCGCCGGTGAAGTTGATCAGCACGCCGCGCGCGCCCTCCATCGAGAGATCCTCGAGGAGCGGGTTCGAGATCGCGGAGCGCGCGGCCTCGACGGCGCGCGTCTCGCCCTTGGCGACGCCCGTACCCATGAGCGCCATGCCCATCTCGTTCATGATCGCCCGGACGTCGTTGAAGTCGAGATTGATGAGGCCATGTCCGGTGATCAGGTCCGAGATGCCGCGCACGGCACCCTGCAGGACGTCGTCCGCGAGCCGGAAGGCGTCCTTCATCTTGGTGTTCTTGCCGGCGACCGCGAGCAGCCGCTGGTTCGGGATCGTGATCAACGTGTCCACGACCCGGTGCAGCTCGTCGAGCCCGCGCTCGGCGTGGCGCTGCCGCACCCGTCCTTCGAAGAGAAAGGGCTTGGTCACCACCGCCACCGTGAGCGCGCCGACCTCGCGAGCCACTTCGGCCACGATCGGTGCCGCACCGGTGCCGGTGCCGCCGCCGAGGCCGGCCGTCACGAACACCATGTCCGCGCCGATCAACAGCTCGCGCAGCTTGTCGCGGGCCTCGAGCGCCGAGTCGCGACCCTTGTCGGGGTTCGCGCCGCAGCCGAGGCCGCGGGTCACGTCGTCGCCGAGCTGCACGCGGACGCTGGCCAGGCTGTGCTGGAGCGCCTGGGCGTCGGTGTTGGCTGCGATGAACTCCACGCCGGAGAGCCCGGAGGCGATCATCGTGTTGAGGGCGTTGCCGCCCCCGCCGCCGACGCCGATCACCTTGATCACCGCCTGCAGCTTGGTGCCGTTTTCGAAGTCGAGCAGGTCTTCGGAGCCGTCGGACGGTCCGATCTCGAGCAGGTCCGTTTCGAGGAACTGGGACCGCGCAGACGTGTCCACGTCGCGCGGGTCGCGGCCGTTAGGCGCCATCTCTCACCCCCCTTGGTTGATCCGGCGCAGTTATTTGGAACGCCAGTTTACATGAGACATTTGCGAGCGCAGCAGCTCTTCGTCCGATTTCTGCTTCCTACGCGTTCCCCGTTGCGTCCGCATGAAGCGAGCAGCCCCGTTTCCCGCGTAGCGAGCCGAAGGCGAGCGGCGAGATCAGTCGAATTCGCCGTAGAACCACTCGCGCATGCGTTGGCGGACGCGGCGGAAGATCGACTCGTCGCGGATGCGGAACTGGCTGTACGGCAGGCGGCGGCCGTGGTTCGCGCCGTAGAGCACGAGACCGACACCGGTCGCGTACATCGGGTCGCGCACGACGTCTTGCAGGCCACCGACCCGCGACGGCATCCCGACGCGCACCGGCGACTCGAAGATCTCCTCGGCGAGATCCGCGATGCCGGCCAGCGCCGCGCAGCCGCCGGAGAGCACGACGCCCGACGGGATCCGGTCCTCCATGCCCGCGCGCATCAGTTCCTGGCGCGCGAGCGAGAGGATCTCTTCCATGCGCGGCTCGATGATCTCGCAGAGCAGCTTGCGCGACACCTCGCGAGGACGCCGGCCGCCGACGCTCGGCACCGACAGGATGTCGTCGCTGCCGAGCAACCGCGCCGACGCGACGCCGAACTTCTTCTTGGTGCGTTCGGCCTCGTCGAACGGCGTGCGCAGCCCGACCGCGATGTCGTTGGTGATGTGGTTGCCGCCGAGCGCCAGCACCGACGTGTGGGCGATCGAACCGTCGCAGAACACCGCGAGATCCGTCGTGCCGCCACCGATGTCGATCAGGCACACGCCGAGTTCGCGCTCGTCGCCCGCCAGCACCGCCTCCGCCGACGCCAGCGGCTCGAGCACGATGTCCACGACGTTCAGGCCGGCCTTGTTCGCGCACTTCACGATGTTCTGCGCGCTGGTCACGGCGGCCGTCACGATGTGGATCTTCGCCTCGAGGCGCACGCCGCTCATGCCGAGCGGCTCGCGGATC
>JALOQG010000358.1 GCA_025453505.1 Myxococcota bacterium
GCCATGGGCCGCGAAGAGTATGCGAACGCGCGGCTCGTCGCTGCGACGGGAACCCGTCGGATTGGTCGGGCCGGCGGGATTCGAACCCGCGACCTCCTGAACCCCATTCAGGCGCGCTACCAAGCTGCGCTACGGCCCGACGGGCGACTGGATAGCCGTCGGGCCCCGTGCTGTCGATCGGCGGCGTTCAGGTGATCTCGTCGGCGTTCGGCGGCTCTGCGTGTGTAGAATGACGCGGCATGGCGAGCGGGGCGGCGCGCACATCGGAGTTCGGAAGCATCTTGCGGCACTGGCGGCAGAGCCGCGGGATGTCGCAGCTCGATCTCTCCGAGCGGGCCGGGATCTCGCCGCGGCACCTCTCCTTCCTCGAGACGGGCCGCTGCGGACCGAGCCGCGCCGCCGTCTTGCAACTCGGACGCGCGCTCGAGTTGCCGAACGCCGAGATCGAGCGACTGCTGCTCGTCGCGGGACACGCGGGCGACTGGAGGCGCAGCGGCGATGCGACGCCGATCCGCGAGCACCTCGCGAAGCTCGCGCACCTGCTCGACGCGCACGAGCCCTTCCCTGCGCTGATCTCGGGACCCGAGTGGTGCGTCGAGTGGCAGAACGAGGGTGCGCGGCGCCTCTTCGCGCGATTGCGCGCGCTGCAGCCGTCGCTCGGCGTCGAGCCGCTCGACTTGCGGCAGCTCTTCGCGGACCCCGCGTGGCTGCGCGGGTGGATCGTCAATCTCGACGAGTTGCTCGAGGCGATCCAGACGGGTCTCTACCAACTCGAGCCGGATCCCGTCTCATCCGGCCACACGCGCGCGCTGCTCGACGTGCTGCCGCCCGGCGACGGGCCCGGCGAAGCGATCGAACGCGCGGCGCGTGCGCAGACGTGGTCGCAGACGATCCGCGTGCGCGACCGCGAGCACGAGTTCGGACTCGAGATCGTATCGGTACCGTTCGCAGGCGGCGCGTCGGGCTTCGCGCTCGCAGTCGCGCGGCCGGCGGACGCCGCGTCGCAGCATTCCGCTCGACGCTACTTCGAGGCGCTCCCCGCGCGCGGCTAGAGCAGCGCCTTGATCGCCTCGAGTTCTTCGCGGATGCGGCGATAGCGCGCGAGGTGATCGATCTCGAGACCGAGATCGAGCTGCGGCGCCTCGAGCGCCTTGGCTACGCCGAGTTCGCGCAATCGCTTGCGCGCACCGGCGATCGTGAAACGCTCTTCGTGGAGCAGGCGCTTGAGCAGCAGGATCACTTCGATGTCGCGCTTGCGATAGAGCCGCTGCTGCGAGCGCGACTTGGCCGGCGCCATCCAGCGGAACTCGGATTCCCAGTAGCGGAGCACGTGCGCCTTGACGCCCGTGATGCGGCTGACTTCACCGATCCGGTAGTAGCGCTTCGCGGCGCCGGAATCGTCGCCGGAACCGGCGGTGGAGGCGGATCGGGACGGTGTTCCCTGCACGGGCCCCCTCCTCTGCGAGGGTCAGATCTGCGAGGGTCAGGACTCGTCGTGGGGGCTATTCGTCGTCGTCCTCTTCGTCTCCGAGATCGACGCCTTCGCCCCCGTCGTTGAGCAGAGTCTTTAGCACGAGCGACGGTTTGAACGTGAGCACTCTTCGCGCCTCGAGCACGATTTCTTCACCGGTTTGCGGATTGCGGCCCTTGCGGGCGTTCTTCTCGCGCACCACGAAGTTCCCGAAGCCCGAGATCTTGACCTTCTCGCCGTCGCGGAGCGTCTCCTTGATGATCTCGAAGACCTTCTCCACCAGGTCGGCCGACTCCTTCTTCGAGAAACCCACGCGCTCGTAGATCTGCTCGACGATCTCGGCCTTCGTCATGGTGCGCTCTCCCACGATCACCCCCCCGCTGGCTGTGCCTCGGCCGTACCCTGCCGCAGTTCGCCGTCGAAGCGATCGGCGAGCATGCGTACGACGCGTTCGGTCGCACGAGCGACCTCGGCGTCGGTCAGGGTCCGGTCGGGGCGCTGGAAGACGAGACGGAACGCGACCGACACGCGACCTGCGGGAACGCCGCGGCCTTCGTAGCGGTCGAAGACGGCGGCGTCGACGAGATGCGGGCCGGCGGTGCTGCGGATCGCAGCGAGGACGTCGCCCGCGGCCCGCTCGCGCGGCAGCAGCACCGCGAGATCGCGACGTACGCTGGGCTGGCGCGAAACCTCGCGATACCGCACGGGGTCCGGAGTCGCCGCGGCGAGCGCGTCGAGGTCGAGCGTGAAGATGGCGCACGGGGCGTCGAGCTCGAAGCGCGCCGACACTTCCGGGTGCAGCTCGCCGACGCTACCGACCGCGCGGCTCGCCACCTCGATCCGCGCGCTCGCGCCCGGGTGCAGGAACGGCTCGCCGGCGTCGGCACGGAACGCGCCCACGAGGCCGAGGCGCTCGAGCACGGCTTCGACGGCCCCCTTCGCCTCGAAGAAGAGCGGCGGCGGCGTACCGCGCTCCCACACGCCCGGCTCGCCGCGCATCACGAGGCCGGCGGCGTGGCGCGTCTCGACGGGCAGCTCGCCCGGCGCGCCCGGTGCGAAGACGCGGCCGATCTCGAAGGCCCGGACCGCCGCGTGCTGGCGCGCGCGGTTCGCATGGGCGACGCCGAGCAGCGACGGCACGAGCGTCGTGCGCAGTCGCGACTCCTCTTCGGTGAGAGGATTCAGCACGCGCACCGAACGGCGCCGAGCGTCGCCCGGATCGAGGCCGAGCCGATCGAGCTCGGCGCCACTGGCGAAGGGCAACGTCATGCACTCGGTGAGGCCCGCAGCCGCGAGAGCGTCGCGCGCGGACTCGATGCGGGCACGCGCCGGCGGCGTCGTCACGGGCCGCAACTCTTCGCGCGGCATGGCCCGCGCGATCCGGTCGTAGCCGTGCATGCGCGCGATCTCTTCGATGAGATCGACGGGGCGCTGGACGTCGTTGCGATGCGTCGGGATACGACATTGGAGCGGGCCGCTCCCGGCGTCCTCGACGCCGATCTCGAGCGACTCGAGCAGCTGCCGCATCGTCGTGCGATCCAGCGTCGTGCCGAGCAGTCGATTCACGCGCTCGGGATCGAGCGCGACCCTTTCGACGACCGGCGGCGCCGTGCCGAGCGCCTCGACGATGCCCGGCGCGACGCGGCCGCCGGCCAGCTCTGCGAGCAGGCGTGCGGCGCGATCCACCGCGCGACGCACGCCGGCGCGGTCGATCTGCCGCTCGAAGCGGTACGAGGCCTCGGTCGAGAGGCCGAGCCGACGCGCCGTGCGGCGCACGGAGGTGGCGTCGAAGTGCGCGCTCTCGAGCAGGACGTCGGTGCTGCGCTCGCTCACCTCGGTCTCGGCGCCGCCCATGACGCCGGCGATCGCGATCGCGCGCTCGGCGTCCGCGATCACGAGATCCTCTGCGCTCAGAGCGCGCGTCGCGCCGTCGAGCGTCGCGATCTTCTCGTCGGGTCGCGCGCGTCGCACGCGGATCTCGCCGCCGCGCAGCGTCGCGAGATCGAAGGCGTGGAGCGGCTGGCCGAGTTCGAGCAGCACCAGGTTGGTGACGTCCACGACGACGTTGATCGAGCGCATGCCCGCGGCCTCGACCTTCGCGGCCAGCCACGCGGGGCTCGGCCCGACGCGTACGCCGCGGACGATGCGCGCGCAGTAGCGGGGACACGCATCCGGTGCGTCGATCGCGACGCGCACGGTCTGCGCTGCGGGTGTGCCCTGCTCGTCGACGGCCGTCTCGGGGATCCGCAG
>JALOQG010000359.1 GCA_025453505.1 Myxococcota bacterium
CGCGTCGGCACCTTCACGTCGCCGCACCTCGAGCGCTGGACCGAGCGCTTCCGGATCGACGGTCGCGACGTCGCGGACGCTGCGCTCGCCGCGGCGGTCGAGACGCTGCGGCCGCACGTTCTCGCGCTGCGCGACGCGGATCCCGTCACGGCCCCGACCTTCTTCGACGTCACGACGGCCGCCGCGTTCCTGCTCTTCGCCGAGACCGGCGTCGATCGCGTCGTGCTCGAGGTCGGTCTCGGCGGGCGCCTCGATTCGACGAACGTCGTGGATCCCGCCGTCGCCTGCGTCACGACGATCGAACTCGAGCACACCGACAAGCTCGGTGTCACGCTCGCCGCGATCGCCGCCGAGAAGGCCGGGATCGCGAAGCCGGGCCGGCCGTTCGTCGTCGGCCCGCTGCCCGACGAAGCGCGCGAGGTCGCGCTCTCGCGCGCGCGCGAAGTCGGTGCGCGGCCGCTCGTGCTCGGCCGCGACTTCCATCTCGAGGACGTGCGCGCGAGCGCCGATGCCACGGCGTTCTCGTTCCGGCAAGGTTCGTTGCACCTGGACGCGTCGCTGCCGCTCGTGGGCGCGCATCACGCGACGAATGCGGCGCTCGCGCTCGCCTGCGTCCGTGCGCTCGACGCGCACGACGACGCGAGCTTCGCGCGCGCCGCCCGCGAGGGGTTGGCGACGGCTTCGCTACCCGGTCGTATCGAGATCCTGGCGCGTGCGCCGTGGATCGTCGTCGACGCCGCGCACACTGCAGCTTCCGCGCGCGCGCTCGCCGATGCGCTCGCGAAGTTGCCGCCGGCCGCGACGCACCTCGTCCTCTCCATCTCCGCGGGCAAGGATCTGCGCGCCATCCTCGCTGCGCTGCTCCCGCACGCCGACCAGGTGACCGTCACACGCGCCGAGCCGACTCGCTCGCTGGATCCCGCGGAGATCGCGGCGGCGACGCGCGCGGCTCGGCCCGGTCTGCCGCTGCGCGTCGTGCCGAACCCGCATCTCGCGCTCCGCGCGGCGCGTGAGTCGGCGAAGCCCGAACATCGCATCGTGGCGACCGGCTCGGTCTACCTCGCCGGGCTCGCGCGCCGGCTGTGGCGCGAATCTATTCCTTGAGCGCGTCGCGCAGCGCGCGGATCACGCTGCCGGGCGCGAAGCCCTCGTGCGGCGGCGGCGCGGCCGGGACGCGACCGCTCCCGAGCGCGCGCGCCGCGCGGCGCAGGCTGGCAGTCGAGCGTTCCAGTCGTCGCAGCGTCCAGGCGAGATTCGACTCCTGGCTGCGTGCGAGCCACAGCTCGCGGAGCCGCTGCCCGAGCGTGCGCTCGGTGTCCGCCAGCCGTGTCATCTCGCGCGCGAGACGTCGGCGACCGGCGGCATCCTGCGACTTCGGGTCCTCGCGCCACGCGACGTACGCGAGGCCCGCGAGCGCCTTGTGCAGCGCGTGGATCGAGGCGTCCGCCGCGTAGCGCAGCTCCTCTTGCGCGAGCGGGTCGCCGGCGAAGGCCGCGTCTGCCGAGGCGATCTTCCGCCGCACGCGATCCAGCTTGGCGAGGCTGCGTCGCACGGGCGCGGGCTTCGCGCCGCGCACGAAGTACGCGCGGTCGACGTCGTCGAAGAACAGGAACTGCAGCGCCGACCCGTTGAAGACGCCGAAGCCCGCCTCGTGCACCGCGCCGAGCGCGCGATACAGGCTCGCGGCGGCGCTACCCGGCTCGTCGAACACGACGCGCCCGAATGCCCGGTCGAAGCGCGCGGGATCCTCGTCGCCGGACCAGGAGTGCTGGGCCGCCCATGCGTAGGCCAGCCACGAGTTGCCCTGCAGGTTGTAGTGGCCGAAGTCGCCCCAGTCGGTGACGAGCAGACCGCCCGCGCCGTGACGCCGTCCGGCGTCGGCCCAGCGCGCGATGTTGGTCAGCGCGTTGTCCATGCGCGGGAAGAGACAGTTCCACGACGAGGTGCCCGGGCACACCCAGAACGCGAGCCCGTGCTCCGCGAAGCGCCGCACCTTGTCGTAGTCGTGCGCGGCCTCGTACCACCAGTCCAGGAAGATCACGTCCCGATCGAACTCGGGAATGCGCTCCGGGTGGTTGTGCACGAAGTCCGCCCAGATCATCAGCTGGCGGCCGTGCGAGGCGCTCATCTCGCGGATCTTCCGCACGTGGTCGAGCAGCAGCCCGCCCGGTCCCAGCGACTCGGCCAGCTGCTTCGACCGCCCGCGGCCGAGATCCCACGGCTCGTCGCAGTCGGCGCAGAAGAGCGGCGAGCGGAAGTTCGGCAGGTACTCGTCGTAGAGATCCGCGAGCAGTCGGTAAGAGCCCGGCTCTGCGCAGGCGAGCGTCCAGCGCGCGTCGGTCTCGGCGAGCGGCTGGTACTCGCGATGCTTCAGCACGTGCTCCATGTGCCCGAGCGACTGCAGGTTCGGCACCAGCTCGACGTGCTGCGCGGCGGCGTAGGTGTCGAGCGCGCGCAGCGTCTCGGCGTCGAGCGGCGCAGCGCCTGCGCCGATCTTCGGATGACGCCGGAAGCGGAACGTGTGCTCGACGTAGAGCATCAGCACGTTCAGCTTCAGGCGCACGCAGAGATCGACGAGGCCGCACAGCGTCTCGAGCGTCGGCACCTTGCCGCGCGACACGTCGAGCATGATCCCGCGCTTCGGGAAGTCGGGCGCGTCGTCGATCGAGCAGAGCGGGAGCGAGCCGCGCGCGTCGGCGAGCTGCAGCAGCGTCTCGACCGCGTAGCGCAGGCCGGCGGGGCCCGATCCTTCGAGGCGTGCGCCGGTCGCTTCGATCTCGATGCGATACGCGTCGCCCGCGACGCCCGTCCGCGTCAGCTCGATCGCAGGGGGGATCCCGTCTCGGCGTCCGTGCGTCTCGACCGGCAGGTGGAGATCCGTGCGGCGCAGCACCTCGTCGCGCAACGCGACGGCGCTCGCGAAGTCGGCGTCGCTGGACGCCGGCGCGAGCACGATCGGCATGCCGTCGCGCAGGCGCAGCCGCCCGCTGCGCGACCGGTAGTGACGAGGACGAGGCAGGAGAGGCGGCGTCGGCGCGATTCGGGACGGCATCGCGCGCGCAAGCTAGCAGGGGCGCACGAGGCATTGCGCCCGGACCGGCACCCCGCACTTGCGTGCGGGGGGAGGGGTTGCCAGTCCGGGCGCGGTGGACCGCGAGGCTCTGTGTTGTGACTCATGCATAGAGCAAGGCGCGTGCCCAGCGTGCGAACGGCCGCGAGGACGCGATTTCAGCGTGCGGTCCGCAGCGACCACGCAGTGGGTCCGCAGCGCATCGGCAGCGACCGCGCAGGTGGACCCGGACGAGTGACGCAAATTTCGTCACTCCGAAGCGCTTTGCGTCGCAGCGCGGCGCCGAGTCGATCGCGAGAATCGCGCCGGTATACTCGCCCGCCCATGTCGCGCGCCCCCGTCCTCCGCTCGGCCACGGCCGGCCTCGTCGAAGCGACGCGGGTCTTCGCGCGTGCCGGCGCGCTCGAGGCCGGAGCGCCCGGACCGGCAGCTCTCGCGCAGGCGCCGCTCGCCGCCGGCGAGATCGCAGTCGGTCCCCTGCGCGCGACGCTCGCACTCGATGTCGCGGACGATCACGCGACCTGGACCGTGCACGTCGCCAACGCCTCGGGCGGGCCCGTGCACGTCGAGGCGGTCGGGCTCGGATTCGCGTGGACGCCGCCCGACGCAGGCGCGCTGCGCTTCCTGCGCCAGGGCCATCAGTCCT
>JALOQG010000360.1 GCA_025453505.1 Myxococcota bacterium
AGCAGCCCATGCCGAAGACGGCCTGCTCGAAGCCCTCGGGCCACGGCGGCGTGAGCTGGTGACCGTTCACGAAGTGCGCGGTGGGCACGCGCATCGGCTGCGATCGGCCCGGCAGGGCGCGGTCGGGAGTCGGAATGCGGAGCTTCGCGGATCCGAAGAACGCCACGGATGCCTCCTTGTGAGAATGTCTCGGATGGCAGACCCAAGGTAGCGCGGCCGGGAGTGATTCCGGCCGCGCCGCTCGTGGTGCGCGAGGTCGATGCCGGTCTCGGACTCAGCCCTCGTCCAGCGACGCCTGCTCCAGCGACATGCCTCGCGTCTCCGGCACGACCAGCAGGAAGAGTGCGAGCGCGGGGAGCATCGTCGCGGCCGAGAGCAGCGCGATCGCGTTCGCGAGCGAGCCGAGCGGACCGGCCAGCAGCGAGAGCCCGAACATCGTCGCGACGCCGGCGGCCGCGCTCATCAGCCGCACGACGCCGAGATAGGTCGCGCGAAGCGCGGTCGGGAAGAGCTCCGCGTCGATGCAGCGGTCGGCGACGGAGAAAGCCGAAGTCGAGAGCTGGTTCACCGCCATCACGGCGATCAACGTCGGCACCAGCATCGGGCCGCTGGTGCGCGGCACGAAGAAGAAAGCGATCCCGGACGCGACCGCGACGAGCGAACCGATCACCGCCGTCGGGCGACGCCCCCAGGTGTCGGTCCAGCGCGCGCCGAGATAGTTGCCCGCGATGCCGACGCCGCCGCCGACGAAGTAGACGAGACTCGCGGACGCCGGCGGCAGTCCGAGCGTCTTCACCATGTGGTAGTAGGGCCAGGTCTGGGTGGCCGTGAGCGCGACCGGGCGCAGCAGCGCGATCGTCCACAGGCCGAGCGCGCGGCGCCGGTATGCGCCGCGCAGCAGATCGCCGACGCGCGCCGTCGCCACGCGGCCATCGGCGTGCGCGGTGCGGAAACGTTCGGTCTCGACGAGCCGCGCGCGCACGAAGGGCTGGGCGACGAGCGGGAGTGCGGCGACGCCCCAGAACGCGCGCCATCCGCCGGGCAGCCACGGCACGGCGGCGCCGACCAGGAGGGCGATCGCGCCGCCCATCGCGGCGAAGAAGCCGAAGTGCCCCTGGTCGCGCGCGCGGCTCGCATCGAGCGAGAGCTCCGCGACGGCGACGGCGAGCGCCGTCAACAACGCGCCGAGCAGCGCGTTGACCGCGATCTGCGGCACGACGTACGCGACCGGAGTGGTCGCGAACGCCGACGCCAGCGCGAGCGGCGGGATGCCCGCGAAGCAGAGCAGCAGGATGCGACGCCGCCCGCGTCGGTCGGCGAGTCGCGTCAGCGCCGCGGTGCCGAAGGCGCCGAGCGCGATCCAGCCGGCGAGCGCCGTGATCTGGCTCTCGTCGAGGCCGAGGGTTTCGGCCAGGAACGGAGCGGCGAGACCGCCGAGCGACTGGACGTAGAAGCCGTACCAGGTGAGAGCGAAGAGGAGGCCCACGGGAGCGCGACCTTATCGCATCGCGTGGGTCTGCGTTGCGGTGTCGCGCGCCGCGGCGCGTGCTAGGGCTTGCTGGTCGTGTCGCGGCCCGAACGCAGCACGGTGCCGGGGCGTGCGTCCAGGATCTCCTGACCGCGCACGATCTCGACGCCGTTCACCAACACGTGTGCGATGCCGCGTGCGCCACCGAAGAGGCGGCCCGCGCCGCCCGGCAGGTCGTGGCGCGTGTGCACCGGCTCGGGCCCGATCGTGGCGGGATCGAAGACCACGACGTCGGCGTGATGGCCGGGCGCGAGCCGGCCGCGTTCGCGCAGACCGTAGAGGCGGGCGGGGCGGTCGGTGATCTGGTGGATCGCTTCTTCGAGTCCGAGCAGGCCGCGATCGCGCACGACCGGGCCGAGCAGCGACGTCGTCGCGCCGAAGGTGTCGATCATGTCGAGGTGCGCGCCGGCGTCGGACGCGCCGATCAGCGCGCGGTCGTCGCGCCACACCTGCTGGCGCAGCTGCCAGCTGGCCTCGTCGTCGCCGAACGACGGCGTCTTGAACGACGTCCGCAGGTCGTCCGCGAGCGCGACCTGCACCATGAACTCGAACGGCGCGAGCCCGGCCTCGCGTGCGCATTCGCCGAGATTGCGGCCGCGCCACTTCTGGTTCTCCGGCGCGTGCGTCTCCTCGATCAGCATGTTCTCCCACACCGCGAGCGCGCGGAACGGGCCGGCTTCCGGCGACGCGGCGCCCTTCGCGAGCCGCTCGCGCACGCCCGGGTCGGCGAGTGCGCGCTTGCGCGCGGGCAGCGGCAACGTGACGACCTCGGCCCAGCCCGGCAGCGCGTCGAGCACGAAGGCCGACACGAAGTTGAGACGCAGCGGCATCACCTGCGGCAGCGTCAGCGCGAGTACCTCGCCGCCGCGCGCGCGGGCGTAGTCGCTGGCCGAGAGCTGCTGCTCGACGCCCTCGCGGACGTAGGCGACGACCGTCAGCAGGTTCCAGTTCAGCGGGCGGCCCGCGGCGATCGACATCGTCGCCATCACGTCGATCTGCTCGTCCGAGAAGCGGCCGACGCCGGGGATGAACTCGAGGCTGGTGCCGTCGAGGTCGCGCAGCGCGCCGGCCAGCGCGACGAGTTCGTCGCGAGTCGCGGCGCGCGAGGGCACCGGCTGGCCGTCGCCGTCGTTGTGCGTCTGCGCCCACGAGGACGAGAAGCCGAGACCGCCCTCGGCGACGGAACGGCGCAGCAGGCCGACCATCGCGGCGACGTCGTCCGAGCGCGCCGCGCCGCCCACGGCGCGCTCGCCCATCACCGCGCAGCGCAGCGCCGAGTGGCCGACCAGGAAGCCCGCGTTGATCGCGAGGCGGCCGTCGAGCTTCGCGAGATACTCACCAAAGCTCCGCCAGTCCCACGGCACGCCGGACTCGAGGCTCGCGAGCGGCATGCCTTCGACGCGCGAGAGCATGCGCATCAGGTAGGCGGCGGCGTGCGGCGCGAGCGGCGCGATCGAGAAGCCGCAGTTGCCGCCGATCACCGTCGTCACGCCATGCAGGGGAGAAGGCGAGAGCGTCGGGTCCCAGAAGGCCTGTGCGTCGTAGTGGGTGTGCAGATCGACGAAGCCAGGGCACACGACGTGTCCGCTCGCGTCGATGCTGCGGCGCGCCGGTTCGTCGAGGGCGCCGATCGCGGCGATGCGGCCATCGCGCACGCCGAGATCGGCGCGGCGGGCGGCTGCACCCGTTCCGTCGATCAGGGTTCCGTTGCGGATCGCGAGATCGAGCACGGCCGACTCCTTCGCCTCGTGCGGCAGGGTCGCCGAGCCGGTCCGGTGGGGCAACACACGCAGCGCGACTTCGCGGTAACGTCCGCGGGCACCGCGCGCCCCACGGAGTCCGAGTGACTGCTCCCATCCTTCCGGCCCGGACTCTCGCCGTCTACGGCGGCCCCGCCTTTGCCGCCGCGTATCTGCTCTTCTTCCTCCAGTTCTACTTCCTCAAGTTCGCGACCGACGAGCTGCTGCTCGCCCCCGCGATCGTGAGCACGCTCTTCTTCGCGGCGAAGCTGTGGGACGGCGTCAGCGGGCCGCTGATCGGAAGCTGGAGCGACCGGACGCAGTCGCGTTTCGGCCGTCGGCGGCCCTTCCTGCTCGGCTCGATCCCGATGCTCGTGTTCGGCTTCGTGATGTTGTGGCTGGTGCCGGACTCGCTGACGGACACGCTGCTCGTCGTC
>JALOQG010000361.1 GCA_025453505.1 Myxococcota bacterium
GCGCCTGCTCGACGGCGTCAGGGGCCGCCGTGCGACGCAGGGTCCTCGCGGGCCGGGCGTATCGAGACGGTCATCGTGGCGATGCGGTCGTAGAGGCGCGCGGTCGCACGCATCGGCCACCAGTCGTAGAGGAAGATCTCGATCGGCCGCCAGAGCGCGACCCACGCGCCGATCACGACGCTGTCGCGGATGATCCCGAAGCGGGTTCCGGCCGCGAATTCCGCAATCACGTTCGCGACGGTGACGAAACCGAGTCCGATCACGAGGCTGAGGCGGCCCCGCCGCAGGAGTTGACGCAGTTGCCGGCGCTCCGACGTCGCGCAGGCGTGGAAGTACTCGTCGATCGCTTGCCGCAGCACGGCGGCCTCCTCGCGCGAGCCGCCGAGGTCCACCCGCACCGAAAGCCCGAGCGGCATTCCAGCCGGGGCTTCGCGCGCCCACTCGACGATGTACTCGTGCGCGCGCGGGTCGAGATCGCGCTCACGAAAGGGCGCCGGATCGAGCGCGTGGAACACGCTCTTCAGCTCGCCGAGGTGGAGATCGAGCACGTGCGCGTCGGGCGGATGCCCGTCCTGCACCCGCGTCATGCGGTCTCGGCCGGCGGCGCGCGGCGGTCCTCGCGCGCGAACCACGCGTAGTAGAGCGTCGGCAGGAAGACCAGCGTCAGAAGGGTCGCGACGAAGAGGCCTCCCATGATCGCGACCGCCATCGGGCCCCAGAACACCGTGAAGGCGATCGGGATCAGGCCGAGCACGGTCGACACGGCGGTCAGCACGATCGGGCGGAAGCGCGACTCGCATGCCGCGATCACCGCCTCGCGTACCGGCTTGCCCTCCCTGCGCTCCGTCTCGATCTGCTCGATCAGGATCACGGCGTTGCGCGCGATGACGCCGACGAGCGCCAGGACCCCGAGGATCGCGACGAAGCCGAGCGGGCGGCCCGAGAGCAGGAGCGCCGCGACCACGCCGACCAACCCGAGCGGCACCACGCTCAACACCAGGAAGAGGCGCTGGAAGCTGCGCAGCTGGATGATCAGGAAGCTCAGCATGATGAAGAACATCAGCGGCACGACGGCGATCACGGACGCGCGCGAGTACGCGCTCTCCTCCGCGATGCCGCCGAGCGCGATCCCGTAACCGGGCGGCAGCTCGGCAGCGAGCGCTGCGATCTCGGGCTCGAGCGCCGTCACCACCGCCTCGGGAAGCGTTCCCGGCACCACGTCGGCGTGTACCGTCAAGGTCGGCACGCGGTCGCGACGCCATACCAGCGGATAGTCCTGGCCGTGCTCGATGGTCGCGAACTGTGTCAGCGGGATGATGCGCCCGCCGGGAAGAGGCACTTGCAGCGTGTCGAGCGTCGCGAGATCGACGCGCTCCTCGTCGGTGGCGCGCGCGACCACGTCGATCAGGTAGATGTCGTCTCGCACCTGCGTGACGGTCGCGCCGGTGATCGCGGAATTGAGCACGCTCGCGACCGCCGCCGTACTCAGCCCGAGCAGACGCGCCTCGTCCTGGTCCACCGCGATGCGCACCTCGCGCGCCGTCTCCATCCAGTCGAAGCTGATGCGCTGCGCGGCGGGCTCGCTCGCGACCGCCTGGGCGACGCGCAGTGCGATCGCGCGCAGCTCCGTCGGGTCCGGTCCGCTCACACGGTATTGCACGGGCCAGCCGACCGGCGGCCCGAGCTCGAGCGGCGACACGCGCCCGACCAGGATCGGGAACTTCTCGGCGAGCAGACTCTCGAGCCGCTTCTGGAGGCGATCGCGCGCCTCGACGTCTTTCGCGAGCACGACGGCCTGCCCGAAGAATGGATTCGCGAGCTGCACGTCGAGCGGCAGATAGAAGCGGATCGCGCCGCGCCCGACGTAGCTGCTCCAGCTCGCGACGTCCGGGTCCTCGGCGAGGAACCCGTCGAGGCGCTCGACGACGTCTTCGGTGGCGTAGATCGACGCGTTCTGCGGGAGGTTCAGATCGACGAGCAGCTCGACGCGGTCCGACGGCGGGAAGAACTGCTGCGGTACGAAACGAATCGCCCAGAGCGACACCCCGAAGAGCACGAGCGAGACCGCGATCGTGAGCCAGCGGGCGCGCATCGCGCCGATCAGAAAGCTGCGATAGACGCGCATCACCGCGCCGTCGCCCGCGGCCTTCGCTTTCACCGACGGCTTCAGGATCCACACGCCGAGCAGCGGCGCGAAGAGCACTGCGACGATCCACGAGAGCAGCAACGCCGCGCTCACGACCGCGAAGATCGAGTAGGTGTACTCGCCGGCGGCGCTGCGCGCGAAGCCGATCGGTACGAAGCCGGCCATCGTCACGAAGCTGCCCGTGAGCATCGGGAAGGCCACGCTCGAGTAGGCGAAGCTCGCGGCGCTCTCGATGTCGTCGCCGGCGTCGAGCCGGCGGCTCATCACGTCCACGGTGGTCATCGCGTCGTCCACCAGCAGACCGAGCGCGATGATCAGCGCGCCGAGCGAGATCCGCTGCAGATCGATGCTCATCATCTCCATCACGGGGAACACCATGAAGATGGTGAGCGGGATCGAGAGCGCGACCACGGCGCCCGGGCGCAGTCCGAGGCTCAGGATGCTCGTGGCCAGGATGATCGCAATCGCCTGCCAGAGCGACTCCATGAACTCGCTGACCGCCTGATCGACGGTCACCGGCTGGTTCGCGACGAGCTTCGGCTCGATGCCGATCGGCAGCTCGGCGGTGATCTCGACCATCGCCGCTGCCACGTTGCGGCCGAGCGCGAGCACATCGCCCCCCGAGCTCATCGCGATCGCGAGGCCGATCGAAGGCTGGCCGTTCACGCGGAACATCGGTTGGGGCGGGTCGGCGATGCTACGCGTGACTTCCGCGATGTCGCCGAGCCGCAACATGCGACGGTCGATCGCGAAGCTGACGTCGCGAACGTCCTGCTCCGACTCGAAGGCGCCCGAGACGCGCAGCGAGATCACCTCGTCACCGGACTGGATCACGCCGGCCGGGCGTACCAGATTCTGCGCCTGCAGCGCGGCGACCAGCGCGTTCCGATCGATACCGAGGCCCGACAGCTTCTGCATCGAGAACTCGACGAAGATCCGCTCGTCCTGCGCACCGAGTAGCTCGATCTTGGAGACGTCGGGCACCAGCAACAGGCGCGAGCGCACGTCCTCGACGTAGTCGCGCAGCTCACGCTGCGAGAAGCCGTCGGCCGTGAAGCCGTAGATGATCCCGTAGGTGTCGCCGAACTCGTCGTTGAAAAAGGGCCCGAGCACGCCGGAAGGCAGCGTGTGGCGGATGTCGCCGATCTTCTTGCGCACCTCGTACCAGAGATCGGGCACCTCGTCGGGCGGCGTTGCGCCGCGCAGCGTCACGAAGATCGTCGTGTTGCCCGCGACGGTGTAGCTCTGCACGAAGTCGAGATTCGGGACTTCCTGGAGCTTGCGTTCGAGCCGCTCGGTGACCTGCAACAGCGTCTCGTCGAGCGTCGCGCCCGGCCAGCGCGCCTGGACCACCATCGCGCGGAACGTGAACTCGGGGTCTTCGTTGCGACCGAGCGCGAAGTAGGAGGCGACGCCCGCGGCGATCGTCGCGAGCATCATGAAGAGGACGATCGAGCGCTCGCGCAGCGCCCACGCCGAGAGGTTGAATCCGCTCACTGCGCCGCCTGGAGCAGGCGCACCTTCTGGCCGGGGCGCAGCGCCTGGACGCCCGCA
>JALOQG010000036.1 GCA_025453505.1 Myxococcota bacterium
AGCGGCATCGTCGGCTCGCGCGTGTCGTCTGGCCGATCTGGCTCTACGTTTCGATCACCGGGGTCGGCATCTACGTGGTGCTGTACCACCTGAATCCGACGCCGATCTAGACGCGCGGGACGGTCCCGGCGAAGTGCTGCGGATCGTTGAATCCGGTTCGATTTCGAGGAGATGCAGCATCCGGCGCGGCTTGTGGATTGCGCCGGAGCTTGCTAACTCCCCGACGCCTCCGGGCACCCCACTCTCCGGTCTCAGGTCCGCGTGCAGGAGCAACCGATCGCGATGCTTTTGGCGAGATCCCGTCGCTCTGTCGTTCTCTCGACTCGTTCGCTCGTCTTTTCGCTCGTCTGGCTCGCTGCGAGTGTCGGCTCGGCGTCGCGCGCATCCGCCGCAGACACCGATCGTGGCGCGGAGCTCTACGAGCTCTGCACGCAATGTCACGGGGTGGCGGGCGAGGGCAACCAGGCCGCGCTCGCGCCCGGCATCGCCGGACTGCCCGAGTGGTACGTGCTCGCGCAGCTCCAGCACTTCAAGAAGGGCGAGCGCGGCATGCATCCCGAGGACACCGGGGGACTGCGCATGTACCCGATGTCGCAGACGCTGAAGACGCCCGAAGACATGCAGGCCGTCGCGGCGTTCGTCGCGGCGATGCCGAAGGTGAGTTCCGAGCGCACGCTCGAGGGCGGCGACGCCACGCGCGGCGCGCAGCTCTACACGATCTGCGTCGCGTGCCATGGCCCCGACGGCGCCGGCAACGAGGCGTTGGGTTCGCCGCCGATCGCCGGCCAGTCGGACTGGTACCTGCTCTCGTCGCTGCAGAAGCTGAAGTCCGGTCACCGCGGCACCTATCCGAACGCGGTGGTGATGCGCGGCATGGCCGGCACGCTGACCGACGAGCAGGCGATGAAGGACGTGATCGCGCACATCATGACCCTGCATCCCACGAACGCGGCCGCAGCCGCCCCGAACCAGTAGGACGGAGCCATGGGCGTCGAGAGACCGCCGGACGAGGCCGTGAAGCGGATCTTCATCGTGACCTTCGCGGGCACGCTGCTCTGGGTCATCGCTGCGTTCGCCTTCGTCATCCTGCGTTAGGAGACCGCCGTGATCGAAATGCTCGGATTGCCTGCTGCGTCCAGCTTCGCGGACGACATCGACATGGTGTTCTCCGTGATCTTCTGGATCGTGTTCTTCTGGTTCCTGCTGGCGGAAGGCGTCTTCTTCTACCTGATCTTCCGCTTCCGCAAGAAGGAAGGCGTCCGCGCGCAGTACATCACCGGCGAGCTGAAGAGCGAGAAGCGCTGGATCACGATCCCGCACAACCTGATCCTCGTCTTCGACGTGATCATCGTGATCGCCGCCGTGAAGGTCTGGTACACGGTCAAGCAGGACCTGCCCGACGCGCCGGACAAGCAGATCGTGCGCATCGTCGCGCAGCAGTGGGCCTGGACCTTCGTGCATCCCGGTCCGGACGGGCAGCTCGATACGCCCGACGACATCGCCAAGATCAACGAGCTGCACGTGCAGGTGGATCGCCTGCATCACTTCCAGCTCGAGTCCAAGGACGTCGTGCACAGCTTCTCGGTGCCGGTATTCCGGCTCAAGCAGGACGCCATCCCGGGCCGCGTGATCACCGGCTGGTTCACGCCCACGAAGACCGGCGAATACGACATCCAGTGCACGGAGATCTGCGGCGTCGGGCACGCCCTGATGCCCGCGCGCATCTTCATCGAGACCGCGGACCAGCACGCGGCCTGGGTCGCGAGCAACTCGAGCGTCTCCGTCGCTTCGGCGACGGTGCGCTGAGCGGAGGAGCAAGAGGGATGGCGACCGCCCCCGTTCACCACGAAACCCACGACGACCACGGCCACGCGCGCGCGGGCTTCATCCGCCACTACTTCTTCTCCACCGATCACAAGATGATCGCCATGCAATACATGTTCACGGGCATGGCGATGGCGCTGATCGGCGGCTTCTTCGCCTACGCCTTCCGCATGCAGCTCGCGTTCCCCGGCATGGACGTGCCCGGCTTCGGCGTGGTTTCGGCCAACGAGTACAACCACCTGATCACGAACCACGGCGCGATCATGATCTTCTGGGTCGCGATGCCGGTGCTGATCGCGGCGTTCGGGAACTACCTGATCCCGCTGATGATCGGCTGCGACGACATGGTGTTCCCGAAGCTGAACCGCCTGTCCTATCAGATCTTCCTGCTCTCGGCGTTGATCCTGATCGCGTCGTTCTTCGTTCCCGGCGGCGGCTTCGCGGGCGCCTGGACGATGTATCCGCCGCTCTCCACCAAGCCGGAGTTCGGTCTGACGCCGCTCGGCGCCACGCTCTTCGTCGTGGCGGTGGGCGTCGAGTTCGTCGCGTTCCTGCTCGGCGGCATCAACTTCGTGACCACGGCGATGAACTCGCGCGCGCCCGGCATGCGCATGTACGACATCCCGATGGTCGTGTGGATGATCGTGATCGCGAGCATCCTGTTCATGGGATCGGTCGGCCCGCTGGTCGCGGGCGCCGTGATGCTGATCTTCGACCAGAACTTCGGCACCGCGTTCTTCGACCCGACCCGCGGCGGCGATCCGGTTCTCTGGCAGCACCTGTTCTGGTTCTTCGGCCACCCCGAGGTCTACGTCGTGCTGCTGCCGGCGGTGGGCATCGTGGCCGAGATCATCACGGTGTTCTCGCGCAAGAAGCTCTTCGCGTACCGCACCGTTCTCTACACGGCGTTCGGCACCGGCGTGCTCTCGTTCATGGTGTGGGCGCACCACCAGTTCATCGCCGGCATCGATCCGCGCATGGCGAACATCTTCACGATCACGACGCTGCTGATCTCGATCCCGGTCGCGGAGATGCTCTTCGTCTACATCGCCACGCTCTTCGGCGGCTCGATCACCTTCACGACGCCGATGCTGTGGGCGCTCTCGTTCATCGCGACGTTCCTGATCGGAGGCGTGACGGGCATCTTCCTGGGCGCGTCGGGAGCGGACATCTACCTGCACGACACCTACTTCGTGCTGGCGCACTTCCACTACACCTTCTTCCCGATCGCGATCATCGGCACCTTCGCTGGCATCACGTTCTGGTTCCCGAAGATGTTCGGGCGCATGATGAACGAGCGCCTCGGCAAGATCCATTTCTGGGGCACGGTCATCGCGTTCAACTGCATCTTCATCCCGCTCTTCGTGGTCGGCGTCGCCGGTGAACATCGCCGCATCTACGACTTCACGAACTTCCCCGAGCTGGCGCGCCCGGCGCTCCGCAACCTCGACGAGTTCGCGACGATCTCGCTGCTGGTGATGCTGGCCTTCCAGCCGATCTTCCTCTTCAACCTCTTCTACAGCATGTTCCGCGGCCCCAAGGCGCCGAAGAACCCGTGGAACTCGAACACGCTCGAGTGGTCGGCGGATTCGCCGCCGCCGCACGGCAACTGGCCGGAACTGCCGCGCGTATACCGCGGCCCCTACGAGTACAGCGTGCCGGGTCGCGAGCAGGACTACTGGCCGCAGAACGCCCCGAACTGAGCCGGAGGGATCGTCCCGATGTCCGCGTCCGCTCGTCCGATCGCCACCACCCGCAGCACGGCCGGGATGCCCACCGGCCGCCTCGCGGTGTGGTGGGTCATCGCTTCCGAAATCGTCATCTTCGGCGGCCTGCTCGGCTCGTACATCATGTTCCGCCTCTCGCACGACTCGTTCGCGGCCGAGGCGGCGAACACGAACATGTACGTCGGCGCCTTCAACACCTGGGTGCTGCTGACTTCGAGCCTCTTCGCCGTGCTCGGACACAAGGCGGCCGAGGAAGGCAACGGCCCGAAGGCCGCGAAGATGCTCTACCTGACCTTCGGCGGCGGCCTGATCTTCCTGCTGGTCAAGACCTGGGAGTGGTCCGAGAAGATTTCGCACGGGCACACGCTCAGCTCGAGCACCTTCTTCTCGTTCTACTACACGGCGGCAGGTCTCCACGCGCTCCACGTGATCGCGGGCATGGTGATCATGGCGATCGTCGCGCAGACGGCGAAGCGGAACCTGGAGCTCCACCGCGTGGAGCTGATCGGGATCTACTGGCACTTCGTCGACCTGGTCTGGATCTTCCTCTTCCCGCTTCTCTACATCGCGAAGTGAGGACCCGATGAGCCTTCACGATCACGCCCCGTCCCATGCGCACGAAGAGGGACACGGCGACGGACACGCGACGCATCACCCGAACTACGTGAAGATCTACCTGATCCTTCTCGTACTGCTGGTGATCAGCATCCTCGGCCCCGAGCTCGAGATCCGGATCGTCACGCTGGTCACCGCCTTCGGCGTGGCGTGCATCAAGGCGTGGATGGTCGCCAAGAACTTCATGCACATCACCATGGCGCCGCGCTACGTGCTCTACCTCGTCGCGACGACGCTCGTCTTCATGCTGCTCTTCTTCGCCGGTACCGCGCCCGACGTGATGAAGTTCTCGGGCACGCGCTGGGAGAAGACCCCCGTGGCGCACGTGCAGGCCGCCCCGCACGGAGACGCGGCGCACCACTGAGGCTAGGCTCGAAGCGCGCCCTCGGAGCCCCCCATGGCCACCTACCGCAGCCCCCACATCCAGGTCGTCGCCGAGGCGCCTCGCACGCCCCTCGTCCCGAACGGCGTGATGGGCATGCTGATCTTCGTGTTCACGGAGCTGATGCTCTTCGGCGGCTTCCTGTCCGCCTTCATCATCATCCGATCCGGCGCGGTGGTGTGGCCGCCGCCGGGCCAGCCGGCGCTGCCCTTCGAGCAGACGGCGTTCAACACCGCGTTGTTGCTGCTCTCGGGCGTGATGCTCTTCGTGACCCGCCGCCGCTTCGACCGCGACCGCGCCTCGGCCCGCACGCCGATGTGGATCGCGATGGGCCTCGCGGCCGCCTTCGTGGTGTTGCAGGGCCGCGAATGGGTCGCGCTGCTGAGCCAGGGGCTCACGCTGACGTCGAGCAGCCTCGGGTCGTTCTTCTTCATGGTGATCGGCCTGCACGCGATCCACGTGATGGTCGCGCTCGGCCTGCTCGCGCGGAGCCATTGGCGGCTGCGACGCGGCTGGCTGGCGTCGAGCCAGCTCGGCACGACGGAGGTCTTCTGGTACTTCGTCGTCGGCGTCTGGCCCGTCGTCTGGCTGGTGATGTACCAGTGAGCGCCGCGATCCGGCGAGCGCTTCCGCGCGCTGCGTGGGCGTTGCTCGCGCTGCTGCTCGCAGTGCCGGGCACGGCGGCCGCGTGCCCGATGTGTCTCTCGGGTCAGGGCGGTGGCACCGGCAAGGCGTTCGCGATCGGAAGCCTCTTCCTCTCGATCACGCCACTCGCGGTGATCGGATCCGCCGTGTGGTACCTGCGCCGGCGCGCCCGCGCGCTGCGCGACGCCGAGGACGCGCGCGCGCTGTCCGTCGCGCCGCGACCCTAGACGACCACGTTCACGAGGCGTCCCTTGATCACGATCACCTTGCGGGGCGTCTTGCCCTCGAGGTGACGCACGACGTTCTCGCTCGCGAGTGCGGCGTTCCTGACCGCTTCGTCGTCGGCGCCGGACGGCACCTCGATCTCGGCGCGACGCTTTCCGTTCACCTGCACCGCGATCGTGACGGTGTCCGCGACGAGCAGCGCCGGATCGGCGACGGGCCACGGCGCGTACGCGATCGACTCGCCGTGACCGAGCTTCTCCCACAGCTCCTCGGCGGCGTGCGGCGCGAGCGGCGCGAGCAGCTTCACGAACGACTCGGCCGCGTCGCGCGGGATCGGCTCGTCCTTCGCGACGTCGCGCACCAGCACCATCAGCTTCGCGATCGCCGTGTTGAAGCGCATCGCCTCGAGATCTTCCGTCACGCCCTGGATCGTCGTCGCGACGAGGCGCGCCTGCTCGGGCGTTCCCGCGCCGGCCGGCAGCGCGCGAGCGGGCTCGCCCGGCGCGTCCTCGTCGACCAGCATCCGCCACGCGCGCTGCAGGAAGCGCGCGACGCCGAGGATCCCCTCGATGGTCCACGGCGCTTCCTTGTCGATCGGGCCGAGGAACATCTCGTAGAGCCGCATCGAGTCCGCGCCGTACTCCGACACGACCTCGTCGGGATTCACGACGTTGCCGCGGCTCTTCGACATCTTCTCGATCACCGGCTCGAGTTCGAGGTCCGGGATCGTCGCGTGCCAGGCGCTGCCTTCGGGTCCGCCGCGCACCTGATCCGTCGGCACCCAGCGCGCCTTCACGGCGCGGCCGTCCGCGATCGCGACGGTCGCTTCGCCCTCGGCGCGCACGTCGCGGAAGCCGAAGCGCCGCGGGGCCGCCACACCCGCGTCCGCGACGTCGTCGTCGAAGTAGCGGTACGAGACGCCGAGGATCATGCCTTGGTTCACCAGCTTCTGGAACGGCTCGACCGTGTGCACGAGGTCGAGGTCGTAGAGGACCTTGTGCCAGAAGCGCGCGTAGAGCAGATGCAGCACCGCGTGCTCGGCGCCGCCGACGTAGAGATCGACCGGCATCCAGTAGCGCTCGGCCTCGCGCGAGAACGGCTCGCGCTCGTTCTTCGGATCGACGAAGCGCAGGAAGTACCAGCAGCTCCCGGCCCACTGCGGCATGGTGTTGCGATCGCGGCGCGCCGGGCGGCCGGTCGCGGGATCGGTCGTCTGCATCCAATCGCGCGCGCGCTCGAGCGGCGTCTCGCGCTCGCCGGCCGGGCGGAAGTCGTCGAGCTCGGGCAGCGTGATCGGCAGCGCGCTCTCGTCGACGAGCTTCACGCTGCCGTCCTCGAGGTGCAGCACCGGGAACGGCTCGCCCCAGTAGCGCTGCCGGCTGAAGAGCCAGTCGCGCAGCTTGTAGGTCACGGTTCCGCGGCCGCGGCCCTCGGCTTCGAGCCAGTCGATCATCTTCCGTTTCGCCTGCGCCGTGGCGAGACCGGTGATGAAACCCGAATCGACGGAGATGCCCTCGCCGACGCTCGGGAGATCCTGCCCGGAGACATCGACCACCTTCCGGATCGGCAGCCCGAACGCGGTCGCGAACTCGCAGTCGCGTTCGTCGTGCGCGGGGACGGCCATGATCGCGCCGGTGCCGTAGCCGGCGAGCACGTAGTCGGCGATCCACACGGGGATGCGCTCGCCGTTCACCGGATTGACCGCGAACGCGCCGGTCGCGACGCCGCTCTTGGTCTTCGCGTCCGCGACGCGCGCGCGCTCGCTGCGGCGCTTCGCGGCTTCGACGTAGGCGCTCACCGCCGCACGCTGGGCCGCTGCCGTGATCCGCTCGACCAGTTCGTGCTCGGGCGCCAGCACCATGTAGGTGGCGCCGAAGAGCGTGTCCGGGCGCGTCGTGAACACCTCGATCTCGAGATCCGGATGATCGGCGACGGCGAAGCGCAGTTGCGCGCCCTCGCTGCGGCCGATCCAGTCGCGCTGCATCTTCTTGATCGGCTCGGGCCAGTCGAGGCCGTCGAGATCCTCGATCAGGCGATCTGCGTACGCGGTGATGCGCAGCATCCACTGCTTCATCGGCAGCCGCACGACGGGATGGCCGCCGCGTTCGCTCTTGCCGTCGATCACTTCCTCGTTCGCGAGCACGGTGCCGAGAGCGGGGCACCAGTTGACCGGCACCTCCGCCTCGTACGCGAGGCCGCGTTCGTAGAGCTTCATGAAGATCCACTGCGTCCAGCGGACGTAGCCGGGATCGGTGGTGTCGATCTCGCGCGACCAGTCGTACGAGAAGCCGAGCGCCTCGATCTGGCGCTTGAAGGTCTCGATGTTGCGGCGCGTGGTGACGCGCGGGTGCGTACCGGTCTCGATCGCGTATTGCTCGGCGGGCAGGCCGAACGCGTCCCAGCCCATCGGGTGCAGCACGTTGAAGCCGCGCATCCGCTTGTAGCGGGCCAGCACGTCGGTCGCGATGTAACCCTTCGGATGCCCGACGTGGAGTCCCGCGCCCGACGGATACGGGAACATGTCGAGCACGTAGTACTTCGGCTTCGCGGGGTCGAGCTCGGCGCGGAAGGTCTCGCGCTCACGCCAGACCGCCTGCCAGCGGGCCTCGATGCGCTTCGGTTCGTACGGCATGGCGCGGACGATAGCGGCGCCGGCGCGCGGCCTGCAGGCCGGAGGGCTAGCTTGCCCGCATGGCCGAGAAGCCGACGATTCCGCCGCCGCAGGCGCAGGCCGACGAGCGCGCGCCGGCGCCCGCGTCGACGAGCGTCGAGAGCGACGACGCGTGGGCCGAGGTGTTCGTCGTCTCCGACGGCACCGGCGAGACCGCCGCCGACACGGTGCGCGCCGCCATGCTGCAGTTCCACGCGCGCTGGAGGATGCGGACCTTCCCCGACGTCCGCAGCGCCACGCAGGCGCGCGGCGTGATCGAGGCCGCGGCGCGCAACGGCGCCCTCGTCGTGTTCACGGTCGTGAATCGCGAGGCGGCCCAGGTGTTGCGCGATCACGGCGCCGCGCTCGGTGTCCCCTGCGTGGACCTGCTCGGGCCGCTCATCGCCAACATCGCCGAGCACCTGAAGGCCGAGCCGCGTCACGAGCCGGGTCTACTGCACGGCTTCTCCGACGCCTACTTCAAGCGCATCGAAGCGGTGGAGTTCGCCGTGCGCCACGACGACGGCACCAACCTGCACACGCTGCACGGCGCCGACATCGTGCTGACGGGCGTGTCGCGCACCTCGAAGACGCCCCTCTCGATGTACCTGGCGCAACGCGGCTACAAGACCGGCAACGTGCCCCTGGTGCCCGGCGTCGACCCGCCGCAGCAGCTCCTCGAACTCAACCCGCGCAAGGTCTTCGGCCTGATCGGCGACGTCGAGAATCTGTCGCGCATGCGGCGCGCACGCGCGCGGTCGATGGGCTCCGCGCCGTACCACCACTACGCGGATTCCGAGAACGTCAGCCGCGAGCTCGACGAGTCGCTGCGCCTGTTCCGCTCGCGCGGCTGGCGCTGGATCGACGTCTCCGGGCGCGCGGTCGAGGAGAACGCGTCGAAGATCGTCGAGATGATCCAGGGCTACCAGCGCGGATTCCAGCGCTGAAACGAGAAGAGGCCGGGACGCGTCGCCACGCCCCGGCCTCTCTCGCATCGGATCCGGCTCACTCGTCCTTGCGCAGGCCGATCTTGATCTCGCGCTCCTTCTGGGCCTGGAGCAGCAGCTTCTGGTCCTCCGAGAGCACCGCCGTGACGACGCTCGGTCGCAGGATCGAGTAGAACGCCGGCACCACCGTGATGGCGCCGAGCATGTTGATGACCATCAGGATCACCAGCAGCTGCGCCATCTCGGCCTGGAAGCGCAGGTTCGAGAAGCTCCACAAGAAGATGCCGCCGACGATCGTCGTGGCGGTGAAGGAGACCGCCATGCCCGTCGTACGCACGGCGCGCCGCACCGCTTCGTCGATGTCCTGCGTGTCGCCGCATTCCTGCCGGATGCGATCCACGATGTAGATCGCGTAGTCGACGCCGATGCCGACGCCCACCGACTGCACCGGCAGCGTGTTGATGTTGAGGCCGATCCCGCGGATCGCCATGTAGGCCAGCGAGAGCAGCGTCGCCGTCGAGATCTGCAAGAGGATGATCCCGCCCGACACCATCGACTGGTACGTGACCGAGTGCAGCACGAAGATCACGAACAGGATCAGCGTGATGTTCGCGATGTGGCCGCGCTCGACCTCGTCGTTGATGGCGCCGAGGATGCCCATGATGCCGCCGGCCATCACGAACTGGACGCCGCGCGTCCACGAGCTGGTGGCCTGGTAGCGCGGGATCGGCTCGACGGACTTCAGGTCCTGCACGATCAGCTGATTGGTGTTGATCGCGACGGCCCGGATGCCGAACTCTTCGCTCTCCCACCAGGCGTCGACGTTGGATTCGCCCCAGTCGGCGAGGCCCTCCGGCCAGGTGAAGAACTCGCCTTCCTCGATCGAGTCGCGCTCGTTCTCGTAGTCCGCGACCGCGCCGTCGCGGAACTCGCCGAGCCAGGCCGGCAGCCCGTCCTCGGAGACGTGGATCGGGAGGTTGTCGTAGTTGATGCCTTCCTTGCGCACCTGCACGTGGAGCGTGTGGTCACGCGTCGGGAGCATCGGCCCGAGCATGTAGTACCAGAGGTCGGTCAACGCCTCCTTGGACCACCACGGCTCGTCGGGCCCCGCCTTGTCCATGTCGAGGCGCACGATCACCTCGCCCATGGGGTTCTGCTTGATGAAGTAGTCGGCGGCGCGTACCGCCTGGGTGATCGTCTCGCCCTTGTGGTCCGGGTAGTAGAACGCGACGTTGGCGTCGCGGCTGTCGTCGGTCATGAACGGACGCAGGAAGCCCGGCGCGCCGTTGGTGCGCAGCTGGAAGATCACGGTGCGCACGGTGCCGGGGTGGAGTGGCACGAACTGCCACTTCGGGTCGCCGTAGTGGTTCATGCGCCAGTAGCCGCGGATGATCGGCGCGATCGAGATCGACGCGCCGAGGTTCGTGTGCGTCGCCATCCAGCGCTCGAACTCGGTCATGCGCTGGATCGGCAGCGGATCGGCGCTGGCGTTCTCGCGGTCGCCCGACGAGAACACCACGAACGAGTCCACGCCGCCGAAGCGTCTGGCGATCTGGTCGGTCGCGACGTTGAACTCGTGATCCGGCCACAGCAGCGGCGAGCCGGGCGTCGCCTGTCCGATCTTCGAATCGAAGAGCGTGATGTAGAACGACCAGACGAAGAGCACGACGGTGATGCCGCCGATCACGTACTTGCCGGTCGGATGCGTGGTGATGTCGCCGACCCACGTCATGAAGCGGACCATCGACTCCGGCAGGAAGTGCTGGTGGTCCTCGGGCGGCGGCATGTAACAGATCATGACCGGGTGCAGCAGCTCGACCGTCGCGAGGATCGCGAGCACCCAGAAGGCGCCGAAGACCGCCAGCTCGTAGAGCTGCGGGATCGTCGTCAGCGCGATCACCGCGAGACCCGCGACGTCGGTGATGATGCCGAGCGTGCCGGGCACGATCAGCTCGGCCATCGCGATGGTGGCGGCCTCGGTCTTCGCGGTCTCGGGATCGTTGACCAGCGGGGCCAGGATCTCGTAGTCCTCGAAGAAGCGCTCGGCCATCTGCACGGTGTGGGAGATCGCGCGCGCGGTGATGATCATCGGGATCACGAGCACCAGCGGGTCGAAGGTGACCCCCCACCAGCCGGTGAATCCCGCCCCCCAGATCACGGTGGCGATCGCGGCGACGAACGGGATCAGCACGCCGTGCAGGCGGCGGAAGTAGCCGAGCAGCAGCGCGAACACGACCAGCACCGTCAGGATCACGAAGATGCCGATCTCGAAGGCGTGCTTGATGATCCAGCCGATGTGGACCGGCTCGCCCGAGACGTAGACCTGGAAGTTGCAGCCCTCGGAGAGGGTCGGCTCGGTGGTGGCGGTCGTCACGAGGCGCGCCAGCGAGTTGAAGATGCGTGCGCCGAAGCCCTTCTGCGCGTCGGCGGCGCAGGCCGGATCCTGGAACTCGAGTTTGATCTTCTCGACGTGATTGAAGACGGCGGTGTAGACCTGCGAGGAATTGAGGCGGTCGGTGATGAAGCCGGCGCTGACCAGCGCGCCCTTTTCGTCCCACGAGACGAGGCGGCCGTAGATGAAGGGCGGGTTCTGGAGCACGAGGCCGCGGAGCTTCTCCGCCTCCTCGGCGTTCTCCGGGACCTTCTTCATCAGGATGTCGGAAGTGATCGAGCCGTCCGGCTCGATCTGCACCGCGCGCGTGCTCGAGTGGGCGAGCGAGCGGACCTGGTCGTGATTGACCGGGTAGGGCGGGAAGCGCCGGTCGAGCTCGCGCAGGATCTGTTCGTCGGTGCGGCCGCCCTGTTCCTGCAGCGCGTCGCGGAGCGCCTCGCGCTCTTCGATCTTCGAGTCGTAGCCGACGCCGTCGAGGCGCCGCGTGATCTCGTTCAGCTTCGCGAGCGTCTCGGGCGTGAAGATGGTGCCGTCCTTGACGGCGACGCCGATCGCGACCAGCGAGGAAGTGCCGAACTTCTTCGCGAACTTGTCCTGCGCGTGGATGAACGGATGGTCGGGCCACTGCGCGCGCGCGCTGGTGTCGACGCTGACGTACGGCCCGGGCAGCTCGATGCCCCAGGCGCGCGTGATCGCGTTGAGGATCGGGTAGAAGAAGAAGAGGGTGGTGAGCAACAGGCCCATCGCCACCCAGAACTTGTTCCTCACGATCCAACGGGCGAAGAGCAGCGTCCGGGTGGGACGCGCGTGGGTGACTTCGAGAATGTTGGCCATGTGCCCCTCGCGTTGGGACCCGTTCGGCGGCGGGTCCGTGGAGACGAGTCAACTCCCGCCCGACGCAGCTCGGTGGAGCCGCCCGGTTGGGATCGATCGACGAAGCTGGACTCGGCCGGGAATCGGAACCGACCGGAGGCAGTCCGGACGCAGACCACCACCAGTGGGGGGGAGGTCGGCAACCCGAAGACGGACGTTATTTCGCGGCGGCCCCTCGGGTCAAGCACTTGCCACGGACTTTTCACTCGATAAGACAGGAGCGGGGAGGCGGCGTGGCCGACGACA
>JALOQG010000362.1 GCA_025453505.1 Myxococcota bacterium
CGGCTGGCGGAGGGCTCGCGTCGCAACCTGGCGGAGCACTTCTCGACGGCGCGTGCGCGGGAAGCGATCGGGACGCTCGTGGCGGACCTGGAATCGAGCCGACGGCCGCCGATGCGCGGCTAGAAACCCACGCCTGCTTTCCGGGAGGGGCGCTACTCGGAACACCGGAGCGCGGGTCAAGCGTTCTCCCGTCCCGTCCGATGCGCTTCGCAGATACGACCACGTTTCCGTCGGTTTCGCGGAACCGAAGGGGGACTTCTGCGACCGACCGGCGCCAGCATTCTCGATCACGTGCTCGGCGGCTTTCCGCCCGGCCTGCCGCTGGTGCTGGCGGGGCCGAGCGGCAGTGGCCGGACCGTGCTCGGGCTCCAGCTCGCCAGCGCGGCGATCGGGCGTGGCGAACGCGTGCTCGTGGTGTCGAGCGAGCCGGCGCAGTCGTTGCTGCACCAGGCCGAGGCGCTCGGCTTCGATCTCGCGGCCGCCCTGCACGACGACCGGCTCGTGCTGCTCGAGCTCGACGGCGGAACGCCGTCGCTGGTGCGCGCGCAGGGCGCGGACGCGCTGGCCGAAGCGCTGCGTGCCGAGGCGCCCGACGCCTCGGTCGTCGTCGTCGATCCCTTCACCGCGATCACCGCCGAGATCGCCGACGAGCCGCGACTCCGCGAAGTGTCGCGATCGTTCGTACGCACGGTCGGTGCGGAAGCTCTCGTGCTCACCGTCGAGACCGAGCGGCTCGCGCAGCAGCGCGGACTCGAGCGCGTTCTCTCGGAGCTGTGCGGTGCGTACCTGAGCCTCGGCCGCGAGGCGAGCGGCCGCCGCACGCTCAGCGTCGAGAAGAGCCGCTCGGGCGCCGGCGCCGCCGAGCGCGTCGAGTTCTCGATCGGCCCGGGCGGCACGCATCTCGTCGGTGAGGCCTCGCCGAAGGCCGCGATCACGATGTTCACGCGCGTGCGGCGCATCAGCGATCGCCACGCCGAAGAAGTGCGCGCGATCGCCGCCGACGCGGATCTCGCTGCGCCCGTCGGTGCGATCGACCCGCCGCCGCGACGACCGCCGCCGCGTCCGCGCCAGCGCTTCGCCGACGAGGCGCCGTCCGAGGCGCAGGACGTGCCCGCGCGCGAGCGCCCGATGATCCTGCTCGTCGAGGACAGCCGCATGCAGCGCGAGCTGCTCAAGGACTGGCTCGAGCCGCGCTACGAGGTGGTCACGGCCGACGACGGCTTCGAGGCGCTCGCGAAGATCGTCACGATCCGGCCCGACCTCGTGATCCTCGATCTCATCATGCCGCGCGTCACGGGCTACGAGCTGCTCTGCGCGTTGCGCCGTGCGCACATGGACGTGCCGGTGCTCGTGTCGTCGAGCCGCGTCGCGAGCGCGGGCGATCGGCTCGGACCGCTCGTGCTCGGCGCGACCGAGTTCCTCCCCAAGCCGGTGAATCGCATCGAGCTCGAGCACAAGGTCGAGACGCTGCTGCGGCTGCGGCGCGCGCCCGGTCCCCGCTTCGAGGGCAGCGAGGCCGAGGCGCTCTTCGGACGCACTTCGTCGTCGCGTGTGCTCGAGCCCGCGGACTTCCGCGATCGCGTCGCGCGCGCGTGCACGTTCGGCGACCGCCACGGTCTCGAGTCGTCCGTCGTGCAGATCCGCGCAGCCGATCCGACCGCGCTCGACGCGTGGATCGAGACCGCGAACGAGGACCTGCGCTTCGAGGACGCGGTCCTGCGCCAGTCGAAGGACACCGCCGTCGTGCTGCTCGTCGCGACGGGTCCCTCCGACGCGACGAAGGTGATCGCGCGCACCACGGGCCGCTGCGAGGACGAGGCGGGTCACCCGGTCGAACTCGAGTTCGCCGCCGGGGTCGCGGGCGAGTGGCTGGATCTCGAGGCGCTGGCCGGCGCACCGCCCGGGGCCCGCTAACCCGCCGCCGCTTCGAAGGCTTCCGGCCGCACGCAGCGGCGGCGCCTATCTGCGCCGGCGCGCGGCCTTCAAGCGTCCGCTGCGCCCGACCGATCGACTCCCGGTAC
Organism: Myxococcota bacterium; assembly: GCA_025453505.1. Classification (GTDB taxonomy): domain Bacteria; phylum Myxococcota_A; class UBA9160; order UBA9160; family PR03; genus PR03. Next base: position 2,022 of record JALOQG010000362.1, read on the forward strand.
CAGCAGCACCGGACCGGCGTCCGGGAGGGACGCGTGCGGCCTACGGGCGTCACGATCATCGATCGCGCGATCGGCGGATTTCCGCCCGGAATGCCCCTGCTCTTGAAGAGCGCGCCCGGGGCGGATCGCACCGAACTCGCGCTCGCGCTCGCGCATCACGCGCTCGCGCGCGGCGAGGGCGTTCGCTTCCTCACGCCGGAGCCGCCCGCGTCGCTGCTGCGCCAGGGTCGCTCGCTCGGCTTCGATCTGGAGACCGCGCTCGAGGACGGACGCTTCGGACTCTTCGAGCTGCACGGCGACGCGCCCGCGCTGCTGCGCGATCACGGCATCGGCGCGCTGATCGATGCGCTGCGCGCCGACCTCGACCGCCCCGCGCTCATCGTCGTGGATCCGGTCTCTTCGCTCGTCGCGGAGATCCCGCGCGGCCCGCAGCTCCGCGAGGTCACGCGCGCATTCGCCCGCGCGCTCGCGGATTGCGACGTTGTGCTCACGGTCGACTCCGACGGGGTGGCGTCGCAGCCCGGACTCGAAGAGGCGCTCGCGGAGATCAGCGGCGCGTGCTTTCCGCAACCGCGCGCGGCGACCCGCCGCAGCGACACCGCATCCGAAGGCGCAGCGCGCGCGAAAGTGCTCGTCGTCGAGGACGACCGCCTGCAGCGCGAGATGCTGCACGACTGGCTCGCGCCGCACTACGAAGTCGTGTGCGCCGCGGACGGCTTCGAGGCGTTCTCGATGCTGGTCGCGGATCCGCCGGATCTGGTCGTGCTCGATCTCGTCATGCCACGCGTCTCCGGCTACGAGCTGCTCCAGTCGCTGCGGCGCGCCGGCTTCGAGATGCCCGTGCTCGTGACTTCCTCGCGCGTGGCCACGGCCGGCGAGCGGCTCGGACCGCTGGTGCTCGGCGCGACCGAGTTTCTCGCCAAGCCCATGTCGCGCGTCGAACTCCTGCACAAGGTCGCGACGCTGCTGCGCCTGCCGCGCAGCGGCGTGCGATCGCGCTTTGGCGATTCGCAGGCGGAGGCCGAGGCGCTCTTCGGGAACTTCTCGAACTCGCGGCTGCTCGAGACGGGAAACTTCGCGGATCGCGTCGGTCGCGCCTGCGACTTCGGCCGCAAGGTCGGCCTCTCCTCGAGCTTGATCGGCCTCGCGGCCGATTCCGCTGCGGCGCTCGATCACTGGGTGGAGGTCGCGAACCGGCACCTCCGCTACGAGGACGCGATCCTGCGCGCCGACAAGTCCGTCGCCGTGCTGCTGCTCGTCGCGACCGAGCCGCGCTACGGCGCGCGCGTGCTCGAGCGTCTGCGCATCGCCGCCGGCGAGCCGCTGCCCTCGATCGAGACGCAGTGCTGGCTCGCGGCACCGGAGCATGCGCGCCCCGGCGAGATCGAAGCACTGATCGAACCATTGCTGCATCCGAGCGAGGCCGCGACGTGAGGGTGCGGGCACGACGCAGGATCGCCGCCGCCGTGATCGCGCTCGGGCTGGCGCTGCCCGGCATCGCGAGCGCTGCGCGCGACGAGGCGCGGCTCTCCGAGGCCGGCGCGCTGCTCGAGAGCAAGGAGCAGTGGCCCGCTGCGATCGCGATCTATCGATCGCTCGTCGAGGCGGATCCCGAGTGGACCGAGGCGCGGCTCCAGCTCGCGCGCGTGCTCGCCT
>JALOQG010000363.1 GCA_025453505.1 Myxococcota bacterium
GAGCCGTAGCGGGAGCTACGGCGCAAGGAGCGCAACGCAGTGGGCGGCGATGCCGCGGCGGCCGGGCGACCCGATCCGTCTTGGGTCAGTCTCCTAGGGCGCGCGCTTGCAGATCGTCCTCGCCACGCGCAACGCGGGCAAGCTGCGCGAAGTGCGCACGATCCTCGCGGGTCTGCCGATCGGGCTGGTCGCGCTGCCGGACTCGGTGGAGCTTCCGCCCGAGGGCGACGACTACGCGGCCAACGCGATCGACAAGGCGGTCGCGGCCGCCCGCGCCACGGGCCACCTCGCGATCGCGGACGACTCCGGTCTCGAAGTCGACGCGCTCGGCGGAGCGCCTGGACCGTTCTCGGCCCGCTATGGCGCGGACGACGCCTCGCGCATCGCGCGCATGCTGGACGCGCTGGAGGGCGTCGCGGACGCGGATCGCGGCGCGCGCTTCGTGTGCGTCGCGGCATGGGCCACCCCGGATGGCCGGAGCGGCACGGCGCGTGGCGTGTGCGAGGGACGCATCCTGCGCGCAAGGAGCGGCGCAGGAGGCTTCGGCTACGACCCGATCTTCGCCGTCGGAGTCGGCGCCGCGGCGCGCAGCATGGCGGAACTCGCGGCCGCCGAGAAGAATGCGGTGTCGCACCGCGGACGCGCCTTCCGCATGCTGGCCGCGATGCTGCCCGGCATCACCGCCGCGCGCTGAAGGCGCGACGTCGGACGTCCTCGGGCCAGCGGTTATCTTCCCGCGCCCATGGACCGACTGGCGCTGCTCTCGCTTCCGACGCTCGCGTTCAAGCGTCTGTGCCGGATTCCCCGTGATCTGGACGCGGTGTCGTCGCGCGGCGCCGAGACCGCGCCGCGCGACGTCGGGCTTTCGCGCGCGGCGATCGACTCGATCTATGCATCGGGGCGAGGTCGTCGTCGATCGCGCGATCGGGCACGCCGAGGGAAACGCGCCGTCGGATCCGCGCGAGGCCCGCAAACGCCTCGTCACGCCCGACACGCCCTTCCGCATCTACTCGGCGTCGAAGGCCGTGACCGCGATGGTGATCCATCTACTCGACGAGCAGCGGGCGTTGCACATCGACGACCCGGTCGCGGAGTACTTGCCCGAGTTCGGGTACGGGGCCAAGCGGCACATCACGATCGCGCACGTGCTCTGTCATCGCGCCGCGATCCCGAACCTTCCGCGCGGCGCCCTCGACTTCGAACTGCTCGAGCGCCCGGAAGAGATCGTGGCGCTGCTCGCGGCGATGCCGCTCCTGATGCGCCCGGGCCGGCGACTCGCCTATCACGCGGTGACGGGCGGCTTCGTGCTGGGCGAGGTGGTACGGCGCGCGACCGGCAGCGACATCCGCACGATTCTCGATCGCGAGATTCGCGCGCCGCTTGGCCTGCGCTGGCTGAGCTACGGCGTCGCGAAGGAGGACGTCGAGACGCTCGCGCGCGACGCCTTCACCGGCTTTCCGCCGGTGCCGCCGCTCTCGCAGGTCTTGACGCGCGCACTCGGTGCGCCGGTCGAGCAGGTGGTCGCACTGGCGCACGATCCGCGTTTTCTCGCCGGCATCGTGCCGTCGGCCAACGTGGTGGCGACCGCGCCCGAGCTCGCGCGCTTCTTCGAATGCCTGCGCTGCGACGGCGCGCTCGACGGTGTTCGCGTCTTCGAGCCGCGCACGGTGCACCGCGCCACCAGCGAGCAGAGCTTCTGGGAGGTCGACTTCACGCTGGGCGCGCCGATCCGCTACGGCCTCGGCTTCATGCTCGCGGAAGACTGGCTCCCGCTCTTCGGCCCGCGCGGTCCGAACGCGTTCGGCCACTACGGGTTCACGAACGTGATCGGATGGGCGGATCCCGATCGCGAGCTCTCGGCCGCCTTGCTGACGAGCGGCAAGCCGTTCCTGAACGTCGAGCTGTTCCGGCTCTACCAGTGCCTGTCCGCGATCAATCACGCGATCGAGCCGCGCACTTGAGCGGCGCGGCGATCTGGCTGATCCGGCACGCGGAGAGCGAGTGGAACGCGCTCGGCCTCTGGCAGGGACAGGCGAACCCGCCGCTCTCGCAGCGCGGCCGCGCGCAGGCGGAGGCGCTCGCGAGCAAGCTGCGGATCGCGCGCTTCGATGCGCTCGTGTCGAGCGACCTGCTGCGCGCGCGAGAGACCGCCGAGATCGTGGCGCAGGCGATCGGCTTGCCGCTGGTCTGCGACGCGCGACTGCGCGAGCGCAACCTCGGCGCATGGTCGGGCCTGACGCACGCGGAGATCGCGTCGCGCTGGCCCGTGGACTTCGCACGCGTGCAGGCGCGTGACCTCGACGTGCGCCCAGGCGGAGGCGAATCGATTCGCGACGTCGCGCTGCGCGCGCGCGGCTACTTCGAGGACCTCGCGCGCGACGGGGCTTCGGGCCGCATCGGAGTCGTCGCGCACGGCGGCGTGATCCGCGCGCTGTGCGACGTTCCGCCGCTCGCGAACGCGACCTGGGTGAAGACCACGCTCGCCGCGCTGCTCGGGGCCGCCGTTGCCGCGCCGCAGCAGGTCGGATCGCCCCTGCAGGAGGAAGCATGAGCGACGACGTCGCAGCGCGCCGCCGCTTCGAGGCCGGGCTGCTCGCCTTGGCCGTCGCCGTTCCGCTCTTCGCCTTGGGGGGCGGCGTCTTCGCGTGGATCGCCACCGCAGTCGCCGTCGGCTCGATCGTCGCGGCGTTGCGGCAGGCCGAGCGCGGCGTGCCGCCCGCCGCGCGCACCGCCTCGCTGCACGGAGCGGTGTCGGCCGACCTGCTCCTGGCCGCGGTCTGGGAGGGCACCGCGCAGTTTCGCCGCGTGCCCGCGCTCCCGCGCGCCGCGAGCGACGTCGAGAGCGCGGTCGCGCGCTGGCGGGAGCAGGGCTGGACCGCCGCGCCCGAGCGCGCGTTCCCGCCGCCGCCGCCGCTCGAGAAGGTGCAGATCGAGATGCGCGCGGTCGCGGGCGGCGGGGACGCCGAGCACCTGCGCTTCGCGAGCGAGTTCGAGCCGGCCGATCCCGAGATCGCGGAGGCGTTCCTGGCGCGGCGCGACAACCGCAGTGCGCACGTCCTGCTCTGGCGGCACCGCGGAGCTACGCCGCGTCCCACCTTGATCGCCGTTCACGGCTTCGGCATGGGGCGCCTCACGCGCGATCTGCCGTGGCTGCGCCTGCGCGGGCTCGACTGGATCGGCGCGCACCGTGCGCTCGGGATCGACGTCGCGTACGTGATCCTTCCGTTCCACGGTCCGCGCTCCGACGGCACTCCGTCCGGGCGCGGCTTCTTCGACGTGCACCCGCTCTTTGCGCCCGCCGCGCTCGCGCAGTCGGTGTGGGAGCTGCGCCGCATCGCAGGGTGGCTGCGCGCGCAGGGAACGCCGGCCGTCGGCGTGCACGGACTCTCGCTCGGGGGCTGCGCCGCGGCGCTCTTCGCGGCGTTCGACCCGGCGCTCGCGTGTGCCGTACCCATGTGTCCGGCGGTCGATCTCGCCGAGATCTTCTGGCGCCAGCTCCCGCCGGCGCGCCGGCGGGAGTGGAGCGATGCGGGGCTCGGCCCTGCGCAGGTCGCGGAGGCGTGGTCGCTGGCGGCGCCGCTGCGGCATCGCGCTCGCGTCGCGCAATCGGGGCGGCTCGTGATCGGCGCGATCGGCGACCAGATCGCGACGCCGGCGGGTGTCGAGGCGCTGTGGCGTCACTGGGACGAGCCGGCGATCCACTGGCTTGCGGGCGCGCATCTCGCGTGGCTGGGGCAAGGCGCGCTCGGAGCGCGCATCGGCGACCACCTGCGCGCGACGCTGTTCGCGGAGTCCGCGCCCCCGCTCAGCCGCTTCCGCGCGTAGACGGCCGTTCCTTCAGTCCAGATCGTCGGTCTGGAAGGGCACGGCGCCCGTGCCGCGGAAGACGTTCTTGAGCAGCTTGCCGGCGGGGTTGCGCGGCAGCGGCTTGTCGGTGAACTCGACGAGCTCCGGCACCTTGAAGTGCGCCATGTGGGCCGCGACGTGACGCCGCACCGCGTCGGCCTCGAGCTTCGAGCCCGGCACGCGATACACGATCGCCTTCACGCGCTCGCCGAGCTCCGGATCCGGTACGCCGATCACGCACGCCTCGTCGATCTGGGGATGGTCGGCGAGCACGTTCTCGATCTCGGTGCAGTACACGTTCTCGCCGCCCCGGATGATCATGTCCTTGGCGCGGTCGGCGATGAAGAAGAAGCCTTCGCCGTCGCGGGTGCCGAGGTCGCCGGTGCGCAGCCAGCCCTCGACCACGGTTTCCGCCGTCGCCTCGGGCCGGTTCCAGTAGCCGGGCGTGATCGTCGGTCCGTAGATCTGGATCTCGCCGAGCTCGCCGTCGCGCACCGGCCGGCCCTGCGGATCGCCGACCTGCATGTCGAGGATCGGCAGCGGGCGGCCGATCGAGTTGCCGCGCCCGAGCAGGTCCTTGCCGCCGTTCACGGTGGCGACGCCGTGCGTCTCGGTGAGTCCGTAGGCGTTGGTGTAGTTCTCCTTGACC
>JALOQG010000364.1 GCA_025453505.1 Myxococcota bacterium
CGAAACGCCCCGCGGCCTCGAAGCGGGCGCAGGCGCATGGATCGTATCGGCGAAGAAATAGGCAGGGGAGGGGGCAGGAAGGTTGGATCCCCGGCAAGGATTCGAACCTTGATTGACGGGGCCAGAACCCGTTGTCCTACCATTAGACGACCGGGGAATCGCGCGGAGAGTTAGCGGAGTGCGGTGGGCTTCTCAAGCCGCGGGAAGCAGCGCGAGCGCACGCGCGATGCGCGCACAGGTGCGATCCCGCCCGATCACGACGAGCGTTTCGAAGATGCCGGGTGAGGCCGCCGATCCCGTCACGGCGATGCGCACCGGCTGCGCGAGTTTTCCGAGCGCGAGCCCTGCGTGCCGTGCCAGTACCGCATGGAACGCGGCCTCGATGCCAGCGGCGTCCCAGGTCGCGACGCGCGCGAGTTCGCCCGCGAGATCCTCGAGCGCGGGCCGCGTGGCCGGCTTCCAGTGCTTGCGCACGGCGTCGGCGTCGTGGACGAGCGCGTCGTCCGGCACGGCGAAGAAGCGCGCGCGTTCGGCCATCTCGACCAGCGTCTTCGAGCGCTCGCGCAGGAGATCGAGGAGCGCGCCGAACGCCGGATTGTCCGGGTCGACGGGCGTGCCCGCCGCGGCGAGCAGCGGCGCGACCTCGTGCGCCAGCCGATCGCGCGGACGCTCCTTGATGTAGTGCTGGTTCAGCCACTCGAGTTTGCCGGGATCCGCCTGCCCGGAAGCGCGCTGCACGGCGTCGAGATCGAAGAGCGTGCGGATCTCCTGCATCGAGAAGATTTCCTGGTCGCCGTGCGACCAGCCGAGCCGCACGAGCCAGTTGCACATCGCCTCCGGCAGATAGCCCGCGTCGCGGAAGTGCTGCACCGCCACCGGATCGCGTCGCTTCGAGAGCTTGCGGCCGTCGCTTCCGACGATCAGCGGGACGTGCGCGAAGTGCGGCGGCTTGGCGTCGAGCGCGCGATACAGCGCGAGCTGGAACGGCGTGTTGTTGAGGTGATCCGCGCCCCGGATCACGTGCGTGATGCCCATCGCGACGTCGTCCACCACGACCGCGAGGTGATAGAGCGGCGAGCCGTCCGTGCGGCGGATCACCATGTCGCCGATCTCGCGCGCTTCCTGTCCGCTCGGGCCGAACACGGCGTCGTCGAAGCCGAGCTTGCCGTCGGTCGGCACGCGCAGGCGGACGGCGTGCGGGCCGCACTCGGGACCGTAGGCGGCCGCGGCGCAGCGCCGGTCGTAGGTCCACTTGGCGCCGGTCGCCACAGTCGCCGCGCGCCGCGCCTCGATCTCCGCCGGCGTGCACACGCAGCGGTACGCGCGGTCGGACGCGAGCAGCCGCTCGATCGCCTCCGCGTAGAGCGCGCCGCGCTCGCTCTGGCGGAACGGGCCTTCGTCCCAGTCGATGCCGAGCCAGGAGAGGCCGCCGAGCACGGCCGCTTCGGACTCGGCGGTCGAGCGTTCCCGGTCGGTGTCCTCGATGCGCAGCACGAAGGTCCCGCCGAGCCGCCGCGTCCAGGCCCAGTTGTAGAGCGCCGTACGCGCGCCGCCGATGTGCAGGTAGCCGGTCGGACTCGGGGCGAAGCGCGTGCGGATGGACATGGGCGCGGCAACGTAGCGCGCTTCCCGAGGTTGCTGGCAGGCCCCCCAGGCCTCTGCTAACCCCGCGATTCTCCGAACTTCTCGCGCCATGCCCGCGCGCCATCCGGGCGCCAGAGACGCCGCCATGAAGATCCTCGTCGATCGTCTCAAGGACAGTCCGACCGACTTCGCGTTCCGGGAGACCGAGGCCTGGCGCGCCGAGGCCGAGGAGATGATCCCCGAGTTGCGCGGCCCCCTCGCGGCGCCGATCGAGGCGAAGCTCCGCGCGTACCGCATGAGCGAGGACATCTATCTCGAGGGGCGCCTCGCGGGGGCGATCGAGCTTCAGTGCGGTCGCTGCCTCGTCCGCTATCGTGCGCCGCTCTCGGAGCCCTTCCGGCTGGTCCTGTCTCCGGCGGGCTCACGGGTTCCCGCCGAGCCGGAAGCCGCGCAGTCGCTGGTGCGCTTCGGAATGTGTCTCGGCGACGAACTCGAGACGGGCTGGTTCCAGGGCTACGAAATCGATTTCGGCGGCTTCTTCCGGGAGATCGTCACGCTGGCGATCCCCGTGCAGCCGTTGTGCAGCGAACAGTGCAAGGGCCTGTGCCCGCGCTGCGGCGCGGATCGCAACGCCGATCCGTGTGAGTGCGGGGAGCAACGACCGAAGACCGCGTTCACGGCGCTCGAAGCGCTGCGTACGCGAGGAGAGAGCTAGATGGCCGTCCCGAAGCGGAAGACGTCGAAGAGCCGCAAGAACAAGCGCCGCTCGCACCACGCACTCGCGCTGCCCGCGCAGGCGAAGTGCGCGCAGTGCGGCGAGCCGCGACTCCCGCACCGCGTGTGCCGCTCGTGCGGCTTCTACGCGGGCGTGGCCCGCATCGAGATCGCCGAGGCCGAGTAGGCGCGCGGTGCTCGCGCTCCTCTTTCCGGGGCAGGGCTCCCAGTCCGTGGGCATGGGCCGCGACGCCGCGGAGGCGTCGCCCGCCGCGCGCGCAGTCTTCGAGACCGCTGACGCCGTGTTGGATCTGCCGCTCTCGCGGCTCTGCTTCGAAGGCCCCGAAGACGCGCTGCTGCCGACCGAGATCCAGCAGCCCGCGATTCTCGCCACCAGCGTCGCGTGGCTGCGCGCGCTCGAGGAGCGGGTGGGGGCGCTCGATCCGGCCTGGGTCGCAGGGCACAGCCTCGGCGAGTACAGCGCGCTCGTCGCGAGCGGCGCACTCGGCTTCGAAGATGCGCTGCGCCTCGTGCGCGCACGCGGACTCTTCATGCGCGACGCAGTCCCGCCCGGCGCCGGCGCAATGGCGGCGATCGTCGGCGCCGACCGAGCGGTCGTCGAGGCGGCCTGTGCGCAGGCGCGTGCCGAAACCGGCGAGGTCGTCGAGCCCGCGAACTTCAACGCACCCGCACAGACGGTGATCGCGGGCACCACGGCCGCCGTGCGGGCCGCCTGCGCGGCGGCGCGCGCCGGCGGCGCGAAACGCGCGCTCCCGCTCGCGGTGTCGGCGCCGTTTCATTGCGCTCTGATGGCGCCGGCGGCGGCGCGACTCCGAGCCGAGCTGACGTCGGTTTCGTTCGCCGATCCGCACCCCCCGGTGATCGCGAACGTCACCGCGGAGCCGGTCGACGAAGCCGCCGTGATCCCGGCGCTGCTCGCGCGTCAGGTCGAGGCGCCCGTGCGTTTCACGGAGATGGTCGAGCGTCTGGTCGCGCTCGGTGCGACGCGCGTGCTCGAGGTCGGGCCGGGGCGCGTGCTCGCGGGGCTCGTGGCGCGCATCGCGCCGTCGCTCGCGCGCGCCAATCTGGGGCGCATCGAGGACCTCGCCGCCGCCGCGCATTTCGTGTCGGCGGCCGCGGCGGAGCCGGGGACCGCGGGCTAGAGTCGCCGCGCGACGCCGCGTACGCGGAGTCGGTGATTTCCGAGGAAACTTCGGACGGACTTCGACGGAGGGGACCAGCGCATGGGTCTCGAAGAGCGCGTCACCGAGATCATCGTGGAACAACTCGGTGTTTCGAAGGAAGAGGTCGTCCCGGAGGCTTCCTTCATCGACGATCTCGGCGCCGATTCGCTCGA
>JALOQG010000365.1 GCA_025453505.1 Myxococcota bacterium
TCCCCCTGCGGGGCAGGGGGAAGGAATGCCGGAGCGACGCGCAGCGGCAAATCTCCTTCCCCCTCCCAGGGGGAGGAAATGCCGGAGCAACGCACAGCGGCAAATCTCCTTCCCCCTCCCAGGGGGAAGGTCGGGATGGGGGTGCGCAGGCGCGGCATCTTCGCGAGATCCGCCACAACTCGCCCTCGACCCCCACCCTGACCCTCCCCCTGCCTAGGGGGGAATGCAGGAGCGACGCACAGCGGCAGATCTCCTTCCCCCTCCCAGGGGGAAGGTCGGGATGGGGGTGCGCAGGCGCGGCCTCTTCGCGAGATCCGCCACAACTCGCCCTCGACCGCCACCCTGACCCTCCCCCTGCCAGGGGGAGGGAATGCCAGAGCGACGCACAGCGGCAGATCTCCTTCCCCCTCCCAGGGGGAAGGCCGGGATGGGGGTGCGCAGGCGCGGCATCTTCGCGAGATCCGCCCCACCTCCCCCTTCGCCCAGGACGAGCGAGCGTCGCCTAGTGGTTCACGTCCACGACGACACGCCCGCGCACCTTGCCGGCCATCAGGTCGCCTGCCGCGGCGATCGCTTCGGCGAGCCCGACGTCGCGCGTGATCGACGCGAGCTTGGTGCGATCGAGGTCGCTCGCCAGCTTCTTCCACGCTTCCGTGCGCCGGGCCTTCGGCGCGTAGACGCTGTCGATGCCGGCGAGCGTCACGCCACGCAGAATGAACGGCGCGACGCTCGCCGGAAAGTCCATGCCCTGCGCGAGTCCGCACGCGGCGACCACGCCGCCGTACTTCGTCGTCGCGCACGCGTTCGCGAGCGTGTGGCTCCCGACCGAGTCGATCACGCCCGCCCAGCGCTCCTTGCCGAGCGGCTTGCCCGGCGACGAGAGCGTCGCGCGGTCGATCACCTCGGACGCGCCGAGCGACTTGAGGTAGTCCGTCTCGTCGAGCTTGCCGGTGGACGCGACCACCGTGTAGCCCCACCCGGAAAGAATCGCGATCGCGATGCTGCCCACGCCGCCCGACGCGCCGGTCACGAGGATCTCGCCCTTCGACTTGTCCACGCCGTGCCGCTCAAGCGCCACGGCCGACAGCATCGCGGTATAGCCGGCGGTGCCGATCGCCATCGCGTCGCGTGCCGAGAGCTTCTCCGGCAGCGCGACCAGCCAATCGCCCGACACGCGCGCTTTTTGGGCGAGCCCGCCCCAGTGGGTCTCGCCGACGCCCCAGCCGTTGAGCACCACCGCATCGCCGGGCTTCCAGTCGGCATGCGCGCTCGCCTCGACCGTCCCGGCGAAATCGATGCCGGGGACCATCGGCCACTTGCGCACCACGGGCGCGCGGTTCGTGATCGCGAGCCCGTCCTTGTAGTTGAGCGTCGAGTACGCAATGCGGACCGTCACGTCGCCCGCGGGCAGCGCGTCGTCCGCGAGCGATGCGACCCGTGCGTTGACGGCGGTCTCGGATTTCTCGAGCAGGATGGCGTTGAACAAGGGACTCTCCGTCGTTGGGGTCGGGCCGTTTGCACGCGGCACCGCAGAGGACATCAACAGGGCTGCGTCGCAGACCCGGCGCACGCGGACCGCGAACGCGTCTCGCCCGCCAGGGCGGCGAGCTCGCGCACCGCGGCGGCATAGCGGTCGAACGCGTAGCCCGACGCATTGCTGTGGCTCGCGCCCTCGATGAGCACGATGCGCTTCGGCTCGTTGGCGGCCGCGAACAGCGCTTCGCTCATCGAATGGGGCACGAACCGGTCGCCGGTGCCGTGGACGAACAGGACAGGCACGCGCACCGCGCCGATCTTGGCGAGCGAGTCGTACCGTTCGCTGAGCACGAGCCCGACCGGGAGGAAGCGGTAGCCCTGCAATTCCGCCATCGCCTGCATCGACGTGAACGACGACTCGACCACGAGCCCGGCGACGTCGGGATTGCGCATCGCCAACTCGATGGCGACCGCGCCGCCGAGCGAGTGGCCATACACCAGGCGCCGCGACGGATCGGGCACGCGCGCCTTGAGGTAGTCCCACGCCGCCTGCGCGTCGGCGTAAGTCTGCGCTTCCGACGCCAGGTCGCCATCGCTGCGCCCGAAGCCGCGATAGTCGATCGCCAGCACGTCGAAGCCCATCTGGTGCCAGCGCGCGATCCGGAAGAGGTGGTTGGAAAGGCTCCAGCGCACGCCGTGGAGGTAGAGCACGGTCGGCGCGCCCCTCGCTGCGCCGGCCGGCGCCGCCTGCGGCGCGCGGCCCGGAATGAACCAGCCGTGGATCTTCGCTTCGCTTCCGTTCGCGTCCGCCACCTTGATCCAGACGTCTTCGTACGCCATGCCGCGGTCGGCGGGCGTGGTGTGGACGTCGCGCTCGGCGCGGAAAATGAGCTCGCGCTGCTTGGTCTCGATGTACGCGCAGCCGCTCGCCGCCGCGACGGCCGCCAGCGCGACGATCGCGGCGAGCGCGACGCGGAGAGAGCGGCCCAGGCGCATCGGGCGGATCAGCGCGTCGCGGTCCAGCGGCCTTCCGCGCCGCCGTCGGCGCGCACCGTCCCGTCCATGGTGTTGCCGGAGACCTTGCCCGTGAACTCGCGCCGTACGCCCGCGGCATCGACGAACGCGAAGCGGATCGCGTCGCCGCGCAGGCTGGGCTCGCGGATGCCGGCGTTCACCTCGCCGAGCTTCACGTTGCCCTTCACGACCTGATAGCGCTGCTCGAGCGTGAGCGGAAGCTCGCGCGTCTCAGCGCCGGCCGCGTACTTGAGCTTCCAGGCGCCCTGCACCTTCGCCGGCACGATCCACAGGTAGGCGCGCCGTCCCTCGAACGTGTCGAGCTCGTCGGGCTCCCAGTCTTCCATGTCGAACTGGTGGGAGGCGACGCGCGTGCCCGGCTTCATCTCCAGGATCTTCGGGCGCAGCTTCGCGTTCAGGGTCGGCAGGAGGTACATCGTCACGACGCTCGCCTTCGAGAAATCGGTCTCGAAGATGTCGCCGCGGACGAACTCGACCTTGTCGCCGACGCCGTCCTTCGTCGCGTTTTTCTTCGAGAGCGCGACCATGTCGGGGTTGAACTCGATGCCCATCGATTTGGCGCCGAACTTTTTCGCGGCCGCGATCGCGATGCGCCCGTCGCCGGCGCCGAGATCGACGACGAAGTCGCTCGGCGTCGCCTGTGCCATGGTGAGCATGCGCTCGACCAGCGCGTCCGGGGTCGGCACCCAGATGACGTCCTTGCCGGCCTGGCCGACCTGCGGCTGGAATTCCGCCTTGGGCTGAGTCTGGGCGCACGCGCCTGCCGAAGCGAGCACGGCGACCGCGACGGCGGCCGTGCCCGCGAGACGAACGAATGACTTCACTGCTTTCTCCTTGAGAATCGTTGAGTACGGCCCGGACCGGCTCTCGCCCGAGGGCGCAATCATGCCTCGCGAGCCTCGCGCTGTCGAACGCTCGGCCGACCGCGCGACGGGAACGGCGCGCTGGGCGCCTCTCGACGATCGCGCCGGCGGTGGCCTCAGGCTTTCAGCGCTCCCGTATCGAACGGCAACTTGCGCAGCCGCTTGCCGGTCGCAGCCGCAATCGCGTTCGCCACCGCCGGCGCCGCGCCATACTGCGCGGCGCGCTGGGCGCCCATCAACGATCGCGCCGGCGGTGGCCTCAGGCTT
>JALOQG010000037.1 GCA_025453505.1 Myxococcota bacterium
GCAACCGGTTCCCAGGAAGAGCGGTGGGGCCGAAGTGGCAAGAGCACGCACCGCAGGCCGGAGGGAACGACCCCACCCGGACCCCTTGGCAACTGCGTGGCATGTCATTCTTTCCAGCGAATCGGCGCTGCGTTTCGTGATAGGCTGCGCGCCGAAATGCCGGGAGGGGAAGCCATGCAATCGATGAACGCTCGGAGCCTGATCCACGCCGTCGCCGTTGCTTCGTTCACGGTCCTGTTGTCGGCGGGCGCCGCGTTCGCCCAGGAAGAGCCGAAGGGCGAGCCGGTCAAGTGGGATCAGGCGCGCGTGACGCAGTACTCGGTCGAGTTGACCCAGGCCATCGCGGACGCCACGCAGGCGGTCCGCCAGAGCCCGATGCAGAACATGCCGACGCAGCGCATGGTCTGGTACGAGCTGAAGGAGGACCTGCGCCTGCTCGAGAGTTCGGCGAGGCACCTGCAGGCGGAACTCCAGGCGGGCAACGGGCTCGACGAGACCCAGGCGACCTTCGAGCGGATCGACCTGCTGCGGCGTCAGGCCGAAGAGCACGGCCGCCGTTCCGAGATCACGGCGCCCGTGATGGACGCGCTCGTGAAGGCGGGCTCGCTGCACAACCGCATGCGGCCCTACTACCTGGGACTGCGCTAGGCAGCCGCGCTACTCCGGCGAAGTCGGCTCCACGCGCACTTCGAGGTCCAGCTTCGGAGCGCGCCGCTCGCGTTCCATCTCCGCCCAGAGTTCGGTCTCGCGCGTGCGGCGGCGCAGCTCCTCGAGCAGCGCGGCCTTCTCGGCTGCTTCGACGTCGGCCTCCGTCGTGCGCGTCACGATGCGCTCGTCGGCGGCCGTGCGTCCGTTCGTGGTGCGCACCTCGATGCGGATGCGATTGACGCCGGGGGCCAGCTCGACGAAGGCATCGAAGCTGCCGTCGGGGAATGTGCGTAGCGCGCGGGCCGGAGCGCCCGTGGTCGCGTTCGTGATGCGGAGGTCTTCGAGGCCCGCGAGATCCGTGCGCCGCAGGCGTGCGATCGCGTCGCCCGGTCGTTCGAGCCGCTCGAAGCGGCCACCCGAGCGCGCCGCGATCTCTTCGAGTACGCCGGCCTCGTCCGCTGCGCGCGAGAGCTCGAAGGGGAACACGCGGATTCCGGCTGCGGCGGCGGCGCTCGCTGCGTAGAGCGCGTGCTGACGCGCGCGATCGCCGTGCGGCGGCAGCGTGGGCGATCCGTCCGAGAGCAGCAGGATCGACTGGTCGCGTCCGGCCGGCGGCCCCGTGCGCCCGCGCGCCGACTCCGGCTGGAGCACGAGCTGCGCCGTTCCGATCGCGTCGCCGAAATTCGTCCCGCGAAGCTCGCGGTAGAAGGTGTCGCGAATCTCGTCGAGCGCGGCGTCCAGCGCAGCGCGCGAAGCGCCGAGCTCCGCCACCACGCGCGCGCGATCGCTGAAGACGACGATCCCGATGCGATGGCGCCCGCCGCCGCTCTCGAGCCGCGTGATCAGCGCTTGTGCCGCCGAGAGCGTGGCCGCCAGGACCGAGTCGTCGAAGTCGGCTTCGCCGAGGCGCGTCACGAGATTCGGCGGGAACTCGGGACGCGCCGTCAGGCGCGCGAGCAGCGCCGGATCGGTGCGGCCCTTCGGCCCGTCGCCGTCGACGTCCCAGCCCGACGGCAGCAGCGCGCTCTCCGAGAGGTCGAGTACCAGCACGAGGTCGTGTGCGCCGAGTTCGCGTGCCGCCGCCTGTCCGCGCACCTCGACGAGCGGGCCGCGCAGCGTCGTTTCGCGCGGCGATGGTGCATCCACGCGCAAACGGGCCGCGTCCTGTGCCGAGACATCGGCCGCGAGCAGCAGCGCCGTCGCGCAGAAGAGGGCGGCCCATCGGATTCCGCGCGATTCCACGGGCGCGATTCTATCGTGCGCGCTTCGCTCCGCTTGCCGCAGCGGAGGGCATCCGCGATGTTGGCCGCCGCCGGGAGGATCCGCATGATCGAGCACGTCGCAGCCAGCGGTTCCTGTGCGCGCTGCGGGCGCGCGCTCGATCTCGCCTCCACCTACGCCGCTGGACACTGGTACTGCAGTGGCGATTGCGCGCTCGGTGGCGACGGGCAGGTGGAGCCGGATCGCAGTCTGCGCGACGAGGTGCGCTTGTATCCGCGCCCGCGCCGCTTCATGCGCCGGCGCCGCCCGAAGGAATTGAACCGCGCGAGTTGAGCGCCGCGCCGCGCAGCTCCCGGCCGACCTCGTAGCCGCGGCGCAGGGCAGGGCGTTGCTTGAGCGAGTCGTACCAGCGACGCACGTTCGGAAACGCGCCGAGGTCGATCTCCTGCATCTTGTACGTGACGATCCACGGCCAGCACGCCATGTCGGCGATCGAGTAGGCGCCGCACAGGTGCTCGCGTCCGGCGAGCCGGAGGTCGAGCACGCCGTAGAGCCGCTCCGCCTCGGCGCGGTAGCGCGCGATCGCGTACGGAATTTGGTCCTTCGCGTACAGCTTGAAGTGTCCGTGCTGGCCGAGCATCGGGCCGAGTCCGCCCATCTGCCACATCAGCCACTGCAACACGTCCGTGCGTCCGCGCGGGTCGGGCGGCAGGAAGCGCCCGCTCTTCTCGGCGAGATACACGAGGATCGCGCCCGACTCGAAGACGGAGACCGGCGGGCCGCCGTCGTCGGGATCGTGGTCGACGATCGCGGGAATGCGCCCGTTCGGGCTGATCGCGCGGAACGCGTCGCCGAACTGGGCGCCCCGGCCGATGTCGACCGGCACGACGCGATACGGCAGCTCCATCTCCTCGAGCGCGATCGCGATCTTCCAGCCGTTCGGCGTCGGCCAGTAGTGCAGGTCGATCATGCGTAGTGGCTGCGGCGCTTCACCACGACGTCGCGGTCGAGCTCGAAGATCTGCACGCGCTTCCAGCCGCTCGGGGCGTTCGGGTCGGCGTCCTCGTCGTCCTTCGCGCGCACGAACTTGTAGCCGAGCAGCCGCGTTTCGAGGACGCCGAGATCGTCGCGGCCCGCGAGATCGCGCTTGCCGAGGATCTCGGTCGCCGCGAAGACGGTGTCGCCCGCGAAGAGCGGCGCGGTGTGGCGACCGGTCTTGTAGACCAGGTCGCCGAGCGCGTTGTCGCCGACGTTCGGGCACGAGAGGCCGAGACAGAGCACGAACGGAATGCCGCCGAAGATGATCAGCTCGCCACCGACGTACTGCTTCGGGTCGAGGTCGATCATGAACTGGTTGCAGTGCACCTGGCTCGTGTTGTCGAGGATCGCGGTCAGGTGGATGTGCTCGCTCGTCATCGTGCGACCACGCGAGTGCTCGATGCGGGTGCCCGCCTCGAAGTCCTCGAAGTACGTGTCGGCGTTGGACAGGTGCGCCATCGCCTTGTAGTCGCGGGTCGGCTGGAAGGCGGGCAACCACAGCGAACACTCGATCGCCTCGGGCTCGACCCGGCCCGTGTGCAGCTCGGCCTTCTCGTCGCGCTTCCACACCTGCACCTTGCGCTGCCACGCCAGCACCACGGCCTCGTCGCGACCGCCGAGGTTCTTGCGCGCGATCGACTGCACGTGCACGACGCCGAGCTTCGGGTTCGACTTCGAGCCCGTGACCTCGAGCACACGCGTCTCGACTTCGATCGTGTCGCCGACGTAGACCGGCGCGCCGAAGCGCATGTCGATGTACTCGAGGTTGGCGCGCGCGTTCTCGGACACGTCTTCGACGGTCTGGCTGAACGCGACCAGCATCACGAGCCCGGGCGGGCAGACGAGGCCGTCGAAGCCGTAGGCCCGCGCGACGCGCGCGTTCTTGGCCAGCGGGTTCGTCGTCATCGAGAATTCGGTGAAGGTCGTGAACAACCCCTCGGTGACGGTCTTGCCGCCCTTGTGGCGGAACACCTGTCCCGGCACGAAGTCCTCGAGGAAGTTGCCGATCTGCTTGCGGAGCACGCGCTGCGCCACGGGGAGGCCTCCAACGGAAGGGGCGGCATTCTAATCGAGGAAACTCGACGTTTCCCGCCCGGCCCCAACTCGATGGCGGGGCGGTACGATCGTATCGATGCTGCCGCTGACCCCGAATGCCGCGCGGGTGCTCGAGGCCCGCTACCTCGCGCGCGACGCCGCGGGCCACGTCGTCGAGACGTGGGACGGCCTGTGCCGCCGCGTCGCGCGCGGCGTGGCCGCCGTCGAAAAGGAGTGGGACGGCGACGTCGCGCGCTGGGAGGAAGCGTTCTTCGAGGCGATCGCGTCGCGCACGTTCCTGCCGAACTCGCCGACGCTGATGAACGCCGGTACCGAGATCGGTCAGCTCGCGGCGTGTTTCGTACTGCCGGTCGAGGACACGCTGGCGAGCGTGTTCGACGCGGTGAAGTCGATGGCGGTGATCCACCAGTCCGGCGGCGGCACGGGCTTCGACTTCTCGCCGCTGCGTCCGGCCGGCGACGTCGTCCAGGGGACGCCGGGCGTCGCTTCGGGGCCCGTCTCCTTCATGGGCGTCTTCGACGCCGCGACCGCCGTGGTCAAGCAGGGCGGCCGCCGCCGCGGCGCCAACATGGGCGTGCTGCGCGTCGATCACCCCGACGTGCTCGAGTTCATCCGCGTCAAGCGCGATCGCACGCGGCTCACCAACTTCAACATCTCGCTCGCGACCACCGACGCCTTCTGGCGCGCCGTGGAGACCGAAGC
The DNA here is from genome assembly GCA_025453505.1 of Myxococcota bacterium. Classification (GTDB taxonomy): domain Bacteria; phylum Myxococcota_A; class UBA9160; order UBA9160; family PR03; genus PR03. Next base: position 4,666 of record JALOQG010000037.1, read on the forward strand.
CGACTTCGCGCTGGTGAATCCGCGCGACGGCAGCGTCGCGCGGCGGGTCGACGCGCGATCGCTGCTCGCCGAGATCTCGGAGGGCGCGTGGGCGAGCGGCGACCCCGGCGTGCTCTTCATCGACGCCGTGAACCGCACCAACCCGACGCCGCGCCTCGGGCCGCTCGCCGCCACCAATCCGTGTGGTGAGCTGCCGCTGCTCCCGAACGAGGCCTGCAACCTCGGCTCGTTGCGCCTCGACGCCTTCGTGCGCGACGGTCGCTTCGACTGGGAGTGCCTGGATCGCGCCGTCGATCTCGGCGTGCGCTTCCTCGACGACGTGATCGAGGCGAGCCGCTATCCGTACGACGCCATCACCCGCACCGTGCACGGCAACCGCAAGATCGGACTCGGCGTGATGGGCTTCGCCGACGTGCTCGTCGACCTCGGCATTCCCTACGACGCGCCCGAGGCCGTGCGCTTCGGCGAGACGCTGATGCAGCGCATCCGCGTGCGCGCGGAGCAGGCGTCGGCGCGACTCGCGCTGGAGCGCGGCGTCTTCCCGAACTGGGAGGGATCGCTCGCACAGGTGCGCGGGGTCGCGTTGCGCAACGCCACCGTCACGTCGATCGCGCCGACCGGAACGATCTCGATCCTCGCCGGCTGTGCGGGCGGCATCGAACCGTTCTTCGCGCTCGCCTTCGTACGCCACGTGCTCGACGGCCAGCGCCTGCCCGAGACCAATCCCCGCTTCGAGGACGCGCTGCGCCGCGCCGGCGCGTGGAGCGAAGATCTGGTCGCGGAGGTGCGAGCCGTCGGGTCCGCGCGGCAGGTACGCGGAGTTCCGCCCGCCGTGCAGCGTCTCTTCCCGACCGCCTACGACGTCGCGCCCGAACGCCACCTCGACATCCAGGCGGCGTTCCAGCGCCACGTGGACAACGCGGTGTCCAAGACCGTGAACCTGCCCGCCGCCGCGACGCCCGAAGACGTGCGCGCGATCTATCTCTCGGCGTGGCGCCGCGGCCTCAAGGGCGTGACGGTGTTCCGCGAGGACTGCAAGGGCGTGGCCGTCCTGGTGCGCGGCGCCTCGGGCGCCGTCGAGGTGCCGGACCACTACGCGGGCGACTGCTCGGACGCGCTCTGCTCGTGACCTCTGCGGGCCCGGAGCGGCGGCTGTCCCTCCCCGGAACTCGCCTCTATAGTGCCCGGCCATGCTGGTCGTAGCCCCCAAAGAGACGGTTCCCGGAGAATCCCGCGTGGCGCTGGTGCCCGACGCCGCCCGCGCGCTCAAGAAGGCCGGCCTCGAACTCGCCGTGCAGGCGGGCGCCGGCTACGGCGCGGGCGTCGACGACGCCACCTACGAGCGCGAGCAGATCGGCGTCGTCGCCGACGCGGCGGCGCTCTTCGGCAAGGCCGACGTGGTGCTGAAGGTGCAGCCGCCGAGCGACGCCGAGATCGCGACGCTGCGCCGCGGCTCGGTGCTGCTCTCGTTCCTGCGTCCGCTCGACGAGCCGCAGATCGCGGCGCGGCTGGCACAGGCCGGTGTCACGAGCTTCGCGCTCGAGCTGGTGCCGCGCATCACGCGCGCGCAGGCGATGGACGCGCTCTCGTCGCAGGCGTCGCTGGCCGGCTATCGCGCCGTGCTGCTCGCCGGCGCCACGGCCGCGAAGATCCTGCCGATGATGACGACCGCCGCGGGCACGATCGCCGCGGCGCGCGTACTCGTGATCGGGGCGGGCGTCGCGGGCCTGCAGGCGATCGCCACCGCGCGGCGTCTCGGCGCCGTCGTCGAGGCGTACGACACGCGGCCCGCCGTCAAGGAGCAGATCGAGAGCCTCGGCGGTCGCTTCGTCGAGCTCGCGCTCGACACCAAGGACGCCGAAGGCGCGGGCGGCTACGCGAAGGCGCAGAGCGAGGAGTTCCTCGCGAAGCAGCGCGAGCTGCTCGGCGCGCGCGTGAAGCTGGCCGACGCCGTGATCTCGACCGCCGCCGTACCCGGCGCGCGCGCACCGTTGCTGATCGACGCCGAAACCGTCGCGGGCATGAAGCCCGGCTCGGTCATCGTGGACCTCGCCGCCGCGACCGGCGGCAACTGCGCGCTGACGAAGGTCGATGAGACCGTCGTTGCGCACGGCGTCACGATCCTCGGCCCGAGCAATCTTCCGTCCGGCGCCGCCGTGGACGCGAGCCGCGTGTACGCGCGCAATCTCGCCACGCTGCTGCTCCACCTCGTGAAGGACGGCGCGATCACGCTCGATCTCGAAGACGAGATCACGAAGGGCGCGCTCGTCACGCAGGACGGGCAGGTCGTACATCCGGCGGTGCGCGCGAAGCTCGGACTCGGGTGAACGCGGAGCTCGCGCTCCTCGCACTCGCCGTCCTCGTCATCGCTTTCCTGTATGCGTCGGTCGGGCATGCCGGCGCTTCGGGCTACATCGCGGTGATGTCGCTGGCCGGCCTCGCGCCCGAGGTGATCAAGCCGACGGCGCTGCTCCTGAACATCCTCGTCGCGACGCTCGCGACGCTCCAGTTCTCGCGCGCGGGCCACTTCTCGTGGTCGCTCTTCTGGCCGTTCGCGCTGCTCTCGGTTCCGCTCGCGTTCGTCGGGGGCTATCTGGCGCTGCCGACGCGGATCTTCCAGATCCTCGTAGGCGTCGTGCTGCTCTTCTCCGCGGCGCGATTCGTGCTGCGCCCGCCGGCCGACGAGACGGGCACGCCGCCCTCGCGACCCGTCGCGATCGCGCTCGGCGGCGCGCTCGGGCTGCTCGCCGGTCTCACGGGGACGGGCGGCGGGATCTTCCTGACGCCGCTGATGCTCTTCCTGCGTTTCGCGCGCACGAAGACCGCGTCCGCCGTGTCGGCACTCTTCATCCTCGTGAACTCGCTCGCGGGTCTCGCCGGCAACTTCAGCAGCACGCAGAGCCTGCCGCCCCTCTCGCTCGTGCTCGCCGGCGCGGCGCTCGCCGGCGGCGCCGTGGGTTCGCAGCTCGGCAGCCGGCATCTCTCGCCGGTGTGGATCAAGCGGATGCTCGCCGTGGTGCTCGCGATCGCGGGGACGAAGCTCGTGCTGTCGCGCTGAAGCGCGCGCGCGGCTGCGTCTCAACTCCGCCGCGCGCGGTCTCGCTCGAGGAAGGCGTGCACGAGCGCCGGAGAGCCGGCCGCCATGCCCGCTTCGATCAACGTCTTCGGCTGGTTGTAGATCCGCTTCGCGCCGTCGAAGCCGACGTAGATGCCGCCGGCCTCGCGCACCAGCACGTCGCCCGCGCACACATCCCATTCGTTCTTCGGCGCGACCGAGACGTTGAGGTCGCCCTGACCCGCTGCGATGCACGCGAGCTTCCACGCGATCGAGCCGACCGGCTCGATCTTCTTGAACCAGCCCTCGTAGGGCGCGAACTGGTCGCGCGAGATCTCGGTGCGGCTCGCGATCACGATCGCGTCGCGCAGCTCGGTCACGTCCGACACGCGCACGCGCGTCCCGTCGCGGAAGGCGCCGTCGCCCTCGCTCGCCCACACCGCCGAATCGACGGCCGGGTTCAGGATCACGCCGACCACCGGCTCGCCGCGCACGGTGAGGGCGATCGACACGCCGAACTCGGGGATGCGCTTGGTGAACTCCTTGGTGCCGTCCATCGGATCGACGATCCAGACGCGCTCGTTCGCGAGCCGCGACGGATCGTCGACGGTCTCCTCGGACAGGATCGCGTCCTTCGGGAACGCGGCGCGCAGCCGCTCGCCGATGATGCGGTCCGACTCGAGGTCGGCCAGCGTCAGCGGGTTGTCCTGCGACTTCTCCCAGTGCCCGACGTCGCTCCGGTAGAACTCGAGCACGGCGGCGCCGGCCTCGCGGGCGGCGGCGAGCGCGACTTCCAGCTCTCGTTGGTATGCCATGGCGCGGCAGTATAGTGAGCGCATGTCGTCGCGAAACGCAGCGGAACTCTCGCTCGGCCACTTCGTCCACCCGAGCGAAGGAGTCCATCCCGGCATCGTCGTGATCCACGACGTCTGGGGCCTCCAGGACCACTATCGCGACGTCGCCGGTCGCTTCGCGGACGCGGGCTTCGCGGCGCTCGCCGTGAACCTGTACCGGCGCGAAGCCGAGCTGAAGATCTCCGATCCGGGCCGCTGGATCCGCGCGCTCGACGACGGCCGGGTGCTCGCCGACGTGCAGGCCGCGATCGACTTCCTCTCCGGGCACGACGCGGTCGGCGGCAAGCCCGTCGGCGTCGTCGGCTTCTGCATGGGCGGCATGTACGCGATGCTCGCGGCCGTCTCGTGCCGCGATCTCGCGGCCGCCGTGCCGTTCTACGGAATGCTCTCCGACGCACACGGGCTGCTCGCTCCGCAGCCCGGCGAGCCGCGCAAGCCGAACGTGCCGCTCGACGTGGCGCACTCGTTGCGTTGTCCGACGCTCGCCTTCTTCGGCGAGGACGACGCGTTCATTCCGCTCGCCGACGTGCGCGCGTTCGAGGCGAAGCTCTCGGACGAGCATCGGGTCGTGGTGTACGCCGGGGCCGGTCACGCGTTCCTGAACGATACGCGCGCCGAGATGTATCGCCCCGAAGCCGCGCGCGACGCGTGGGAGCAGACGCTCGCCTGGCTGCGCCACCACCTCGGAACCTGATTCAGGAGACGCGCGCGAGGAGCAGCGCGAGGACGCGGTCGCGCGTCGCGAGGCGCGTCGCGACGATCTCGACCGCGTGCGACTTGCCGTCGGCGTCGACCAGCGCGGTGCGGAAGCGGCGGGGCTCTGCGCTCTCGAGCAGCGACTCGAGTTCCGAGTCCCACAGGCCGCGCGCCGCCGGCGAGCAGAACGCGGCGATCGGACGCCCGAGCAGCGCCTCGCGCGCGACGCGCAGCAGCGTCGCGGCGGCGGGATTCAGGTCGGCGATCGTCCCGGCGTCCACGTCTACGGCCACGAACGCGTCCGCGATGCGGTCGATCGCGCCCGACACCGCGCGGCGTCCGAGACGCGGCGCGCGCCGCGCCTCGCTCGCCTGCTCCGATCCGACCAGCGCGCTCTGGAAGCGGGCGGCCAGCGGATCGAGCAACGCGCGCAGCTCGGCCCCGCGCGCACCGGCGACCTCTTCGGCGACGCGACACCAGCCCTGCACGAGCCGCGTCGTCGCGACCGCGTCCACGCGCAGGCCGTCGAGTGCGGGCGGGCCGGCGTCCTCGCGGCGCAGGCGCGCTCCGGCGAAGGAGCGGAAGCGGCGCAGGGCCTCGGTCTCGGGCGCGGCCGCGCCGGGCATCGCGTCGCCGAGCCGCTCGGAGAGCACGCGGTCGATGGCCGCGCGCCGCGTGACGATCCAGCTGGCCCACTCGAGATTGGCTTGCACGGCAGCGGGAGCATACGCGCAGAGCAGCGGGTAGCCTAGGCATCCCGAGCTGGAGACGTGTCTTGGAAGAGCCTCGCGACGACGACCGCCCCTTCGATCTCTTCGCGCCGACGCCCGAACACGCGCTCTTGCGCGACACGCTGCGCAGCTTCGTCGAGCGCGAGGTCGAGCCGCAGGCGATGGCGTACGACCGCGACGAGCGATTCAACCACGCGCTGTTCCGCAAGGCCGGCGAGCTCGGCGTGCTGGGCGTCACGCTGCCCGAGGAGTACGGCGGTGCCGGTCTCGACGCCGTCGCGGCCGTGCAGGTGTGCGAGGCGCTCTCGACCTCCGATCCCGGCTTCGCGCTCTCGGTGCTCGCGCACTCGATCCTGTTCGCGCACAACCTCTCCGTGAACGGCAGCGAGCTCCAGCGCAAGCACGTGCTGCCGCGCGCTGCGACCGGCGAGTGGATCGGCGGCCTGTGCATGACCGAGCCCGAGGTCGGCACCGACGTGCTCTCGCTCAAGACCACCGCTCGCCGCGACGGCGACGTCTACCGCCTGACCGGCCGCAAGACCTTCATCACCAACGGCGGCGTCGACGAGACCACGCTCGGCGACTGCTTCATCGTCTACGCCGCGACCGCGCCGAAGACGATCTCGTCGTTCCTGGTCGAGAAGGGCATGCCCGGCTTCTCGCTCGGCCAGAAGTGGAAGGACAAGGTCGGGATGCGCGCGTCGTTCACCGCCGAGCTCGTCTTCGACGACGTGCCGGTGCCGGTCGCGAACCGCGTCGGAGACGAGGGCGAGGGCACGCTGCACATGATGCGCAACCTCGAGATCGAGCGGCTGACGCTCGCCGCGATGTCGCTCGGCATCGCGCAGCGGTCGCTCCAGGTGATGGTGGACTACGCCAGCGACCGCAAGGCGTTCGGCCGGCCGATCCGCGACTTCGGCCAGATCCAGCGCCACGTCGCCGAGAGCTTCGCGGAGTGGCGCGCGTCACGGACCTTCGTCTACGACGTCGCGCGCAAGATCGATCTGCACGGCGCCGGCCAGCGCCTCGACGCCGACGCGACCAAGCTGGTCGCTTCGCAGATGGCCAAGCGCGCTGCCGACGCCGCCATGCAGGTGCTCGGCGGCTACGGCTACATGGGCGAGTACGTCGTCTCGCGGCTGTGGCGCGACGCCAAGCTGCTCGAGATCGGCGGCGGCACGCTCGAAGCGCACCACAAGAACCTCTCGCGCGAACTCGCGCGCAATCCCGGCGTCCTGCGCGACTAGAACCCCTCGACGCGGTGGACGTTCCACCAGGTGAGGCCCGGCAGGTGGCGGCGCAGCCACACCGTGATCGCCGCGTTGCGGTCCGGGAAGACCATGAGCTTGCCGCCGTCGAGACCGCGCTCGATCGCGTCGAGCACCGCCTCGGGCCGGATCGGCGGGACCGTGGCCAGGATCTTCGGCTGCGACTTCGCCTGGTCGAGCAGCGGTGTCGCGACGGGCGGCGGACACACGCACGCGAAGCGCACGCCGCGACCGCGGTTCTCGTGCGCCCGCTCTTCGGTGAATGCGACCACCGCGAACTTCGACGCGTTGTAGGCGCCGAAGTGCAGCGTCGGCAGCCAGCCGGCGACCGACGCGAAGTTGACGAGGTCACCGCGGCCGCGCGCGATCATGCCCGGCAGCACGGCGTAGGTGACGTTGACCGTGCCGCCGTAGTTGATCGCCATGATGCGGTTCACGAGCTCGGCGTCCTGGTCGAGCAGGCGATCGGTCGGCATGATCGCCGCGGCGTTCAGCACGCGGTCGATCGGGCCGAGCTCGGACTCGATGCGTCGCACGACGTCCGCGACGGCGCGCGCGTCGGTGACGTCCACCGGCCAGCAGCGGATCTTCTCGTCGCTGCCGCGCGTCTCGCGCAGGCCCGCTTCGTTGACGTCGAGCGCCGCGACCTGCGCGCCGCCCGCGGCGAGCCGCCGTGCCGCGAGCCGGCCCATGCCGCTCGCCGCGCCCGTCACCAGTGCCACCTTGCCGTGGAATGCCATGTCCGGTCTCCTCGGCCCGCGTGTCGGCAGATGGGGCCGGGCGGATCTTCGGCGCTTTGCGCCGGGACTTCAACGCCGCCGCGTCGCGGCCGGATCGAGCCCCGGCGAAGCGTGCTAAGCCTCCGCCTTTCCTCGGAGTCCGCAGCATGGATGCGCGCGAAGCAGGCCGATCCGCGACCGAAGCGATGGCGACGCGCCTCGCCGACTTCGTCGCGCGCGAGGAGCGACTCGCGCCCGGCTGCGTGCGCGCCGCGAAGCTGCACCGGCTCGCGGGCGGCGCTTCGCGCGAGATCTGGTCGGTGGACCTCTCGATCGAACGCGACGGCGGCGTCGAAGAGCTGCCGCTCGTCG
>JALOQG010000038.1 GCA_025453505.1 Myxococcota bacterium
CAACTTCGCGAAGGCGGAGTACCTGAAGCAGCGCATACGAGCGACGCCGGGCATCGCGCTGCCGTTCGCGGCGCCGACCTTCAACGAGGTCGTCGAGTCGGTGCCGGACGCCGGCGCCGCGCTCGCGCGAGCGGACGCGGCGGGCCTGCTCGGCGGTCTCGACCTCGCGCCGTACGAGCCGGATCTCGGCCCTGCCCTGCTCGTGTGCGCGACCGAGCTCGTCTCGCGCGACGCGATCGATCGTCTGGTGGCGGCGCTCGCCGGAGCGCCCGGGTGAGCGATCCGCGCGACACCGGACCGGAGCGCGTCGGGCACGCCACGCACGGCATGACCTGGGAGGAGCCGCTGCTCTTCGAGCGCAGCCGCCCCGGCCGCGTCGGCTACTCGATCCCCGATCCCGACGTCCCGCTCGTGGATCCCGCGACGCAGATCGATCCGGCGCAGCTGCGCGACGACGTGCCGAGCCTGCCCGAGCTCTCCGAGGTGGACGTCGTCCGCCATTTCACGCGGCTCTCGACGTGGAACGCCGCGGTCGACCTCGGCCTCTACCCGCTCGGGTCGTGCACGATGAAGTACAACCCGAAGATCAACGAGTGGGCCGCCCGCCTGCCCGGCTTCGCGCGCGCGCACCCGCTGCAGCCGATCGCCCGCTCGCAGGGACTCCTCGAGCTGATGTGGCGGCTCGAGCAGGCGCTGGCGGAAGTCTCCGGCATGGATCGCGTCAGCCTGCAGCCCGCCGCCGGCGCGCAGGGCGAGCTGGCCGGCATCATGATGATCCGCGCCTACCACGAGCACCGCGGCGAGAAGCGCACCCGGGTGCTGGTGCCCGACTCCGCGCACGGAACGAACCCCGCGAGCGCGGCGCTCAACGACTACGAGGTCGTGACGATCCCGTCGGGCCGTGACGGCGTGCTGCACCCCGACGCAGTGGCGGCCGCGATGGACGACTCGGTCGCGGCGCTGATGATCACGAATCCCAGCACGCTCGGTCTCTTCGAGCCGCACATCGGGACGATCTGCGATCTCGTGCACGCACGCGGCGGCCTCGTCTACGGCGACGGCGCCAACCTGAACGCGCTGCTCGGCATCGCACGCCCGGGCGATCTCGGCATCGACGTGATGCACTTCAACCTGCACAAGACCTTCTCGACGCCGCATGGTGGCGGCGGACCCGGATCCGGTCCCGTCGGCGCTGCGCGGAGATGGCGGTGCTGAACGCGAACTACCTGCTCGCGCGGCTGCGGCACGCCTATCACGTGCCGATCGACGCGCCGGTGATGCACGAGTGCGTGTTCTCCGACAAGGACCTCGAGCCGCACGGCGTCACGACGCTCGACGTCGCCAAGCGCCTGATCGACTACGGCTACCACCCGCCCACGGTCTACTTCCCGCTGATCGTGCACGGCGCGCTGATGATCGAACCGACCGAGAGCGAGTCGCTCGAGGGCCTCGACCGCTTCGCCGAAGCGCTGCTCTCGATCGCCGAAGAGGCGAAGCAGGATCCCGACTGGGTGCGCACGGCGCCGCATCGAACGCGACTCGCGCGCCTCGACGAGACGCGCGCCGCGCGCAAGCCCGTGCTCCGATGGCAGCCCCGCTCCGCGCCCTGATCGCGTGCGCGCTGCTCTGCGGCGCGGGCGGCTGCATACAGGACGATGGGCGGCGCTTCGACCCGGTCCCGGGCCGCACGCGCATGTCGGTCGACGCGGAGCGCGAGATCGGCTGGGACTTCGACCAGAAGGCGCAGCTCTTCCTGCCGCTGGTGACCGATCTCGAAGTGCTCGAGTTCCTCGACGACCTCGGCAACTTCATGGTCGAGAAGCTCGGCGACCAGCCTTTCGACTATCGCTTCCGCATCGTCGTGAGCCCCGAGCTGAACGCGTTCGCCGTGCCCGGCGGGTACATCTACTTCCACACCGGCACCTTGCTGAGCACCGGAGACGTCGAGGAGCTGGCGGGCGTGCTCGCGCACGAGCTCGCGCACGTGAAGGGCCACCACCACGCGCGCATGGCCCAGGACACGGCGCTGCCGAACCTGCTGACGTCGCTCGCGGGCGTCGCGGCCGGCGCGGCGACCGGAAGTGCGGGGCCGATGATCGCGGCGCAGGGCCTCAACGTGGCGCTGCAGCTCCAGTTCACGCGGCAGTACGAGGACGAGGCCGATCGCGTCGGCGCGACGTTCCTGAATCGCGCCGGCTGGAAGCCCGACGGCATGGTCCGCTTCTTCGAGCGCATCCTGCTCGAGAAGCGGCGGATGCCCGCCGGCAACGTTCCCGCGTACCTCTTCTCGCATCCGCAGGTCGAGACCCGCATCGACGTCGTCCGTGGAATCGGCGAAAAGCTCGCACCCACGTCCACGCCGCCCGCCCGCTTCGAGGAGCGCTTCCGCGAGATGCAGGCCCGGCTCGCGGTGATCGTCGCGCGGGGCCGCGTGGCCAGCACCGTCGAGCCCTATGACCGCGCGGTCGCACAGCCGCTCCTCGACGCCGCGGCGGAACGCCGCGCGAACGGCGACGTCGAAGGCGCGCTCGCGCAGCTCGTCGTCGCCGAAGAGCACGCGCCGAACGACCCGCGCGTGCCGGTCCTGCGCGGCGAGATCCTCCAGGCGGAGGGCCGTCCCGCGGACGCCGCCGCCGCGTTCCGCCGCGCGGTGTATCTCGATCCGAATCCGCCGGCCGTGCTGCTCGCGCTCGCGCGCGCGCACGCCGATGCCGGCGACCGTCGCGCCGCGATCTTCTTCACCGAGCAGGCGATCTTCCGCAGCGGCGAGCGCGGAACGCTGCGGCAGCAGGCCGAGCGCTCGCTCGAGCGGTTGATCTTTCCCGTGATCGCGGAGTCCGGATTCGGCGCCGGACGCTACGTGCGTCCGGAGCCCGGCGCCGCCGCTCCGCGTCTGGTCGAGGAAGAGGTCGAATGGTGGGCCCGGCTCGGCCCGCACTACGTGCCCTGGGCCAGCTACGTGCGCGTGCGCTGGATCGATCCGGAGGGTGCCGTCGTGCGCGAACGCAAGCCGCGCCGCTCGAAGCACGTCCATCTGAGCGACGCGCTCGAAAGCGACGACGAAGCCCTGCTGCCCGGAGCCTGGCGCCTCGAGGTGCTGCTCGGCGAAGACGTCGTGCACACGCAGCCGTTCGAGCTGGTGCGCTGACGCGGCCGCGTCAGCCGGACTCGCCCTCTTCCACGCGCTTGCGCGCGACGTCGGCCCAGGCGCCGGCGGGCGCCGATTGCAGATAGCGACGCCAGTGATCGCGCGCGCGCCGTCGCAGACCGAGCTTCTCGTAGAGGAGCGCGGTCGCGAGGTGGGCATCGGTGTGCATCGGGTCCGCGCGCAGCGCGGCCTTGTAGTGCGCGAGGGCGGCCTCGAGCCGCTCCGCCTCCTCGAGAATCGCCGCGAGGTTGAGATTCGCCTCGACGTGCGTCGGATCGCAGCGCAGCGCGCGCTCGTAGTGATCTCGCGCGGCGTCGCAGGCGCCGCGCTGGTGGTGGATCGCGCCCAGATTGCAGTGTGCGTCGGCGAAATCGGGATCGGCGTCGATCGCGCGCTGATAGGCGATCGCCGCCTCGCCCTGCGTCTCGGGCGCCCCGTCGAGGCGGCAGCCGCGTTCGAACCATTCGAGCGCCGTCTCCGGATCGGATCCGTCCGGCGCACCGCGCGCAGGTAGCGCCGCGACGTCGTCGGGACGCGCCGGGGCGAGCGCGAAGTCGATCACCATCTGGCCCGACGGCTCGTAGAGCGCATCGCCGTGCCGCACGACGACGCGGTCCGAACCGTCCATCCACACGCGCAGTTGCGCGACCGGCGCGTCGAGTTCGGGGATCCGCTCGCGGACCTCCTCCACCGTGCGGCGGATCCGCCGCAGCGGAACACCGTGGTCGAGCAGCACGAGGATCGCCTTGATGCACACGAGATCGCGGAAGCCGAAGGGACTCTGCGCGGCGAGCGCACTGCGCGGCCGTACCAGTGAGGAGCGTTCCCACGAACGCAGGCGCGCGGGCGAAATCCCGAAGAAGGTCGCAGCTTCGCGCAGCGAGTAGTCGGTCACGGCGCGTCCATTCTAGATCGCGTCGCGTCCGCGCCAATCACCGCGACGTGATTTTTCAGCCGAGGATCACGTGCAGCTTGACGGCGAGGATCAGATTGCCCTCGAGATGAACGCGCCGGCGCAGGAACGCCTCGGGTGCGGACATCTCGCCGCGATTCAGCGCACGCCAGGTGTCCACTGCGAGACGAATGCGCAGGTGCGCGTGCTCGAGCGATCCGACGCTGCCGCGCACGACGCCGTCGGCGATGTGCACGCCGAACACACCGCCGCCCTCGCCTTCCAGCGTGAACTCGAGATCGTGCGCGGTCGCGCCGAGCCGCTCGCGTCGGGCGGGATCGGTGGCGACGGCCTCCGGCACCCAGCGCGTGAAGAAGGCCTCGGGACTGATGTCCGCCGGCGGCATCGCTCGCTCGCTCAACGCGACTCCTTCGCAGCCGCATCCATCGGCTCGCCGCGCAGCGCAGCGCCGGTGAGCGACGCCGCGCAGCGCGCGATCTCGGCCGGCGGGCCCGCGGCGACGATGCGACCGCCGCCCGGCCCGCCTTCCGGACCCATGTCGATCACCCAGTCCGCGCGACGGATCCAGTCGAGATTGTGCTCCACCGTGACGACGCTGCCGCCGGCGTCGAGCAGCTCGTCCACGCACGCGAGCAGCACCTCGACGTCGGCGGGATGCAGGCCGGTCGTCGGCTCGTCCATCACGTAGAGCGCGCGCGGCCGCTCTTCGACCAGCGCCGCCGCGATGCGCAGGCGCTGGATCTCGCCGCCCGAGAGCGTCGAGAGCGGCTGTCCGAGCGTGAGATAGCCGAGACCGACGCGGACGTAGGGCCGCAGCTTCTCGACGACCGACGCGTCGGCGGCGAAGAACGCCGTCGCTTCGTCGAGCGTCATGCCGAGCACGTCCACGATCGAGCGGCCGGCGAGCCGGATGCGCAGCGCCTCGGGGCGGTAGCGCAGTCCCGCACACGCATCGCAGGGCACGCGCAGGTCTTCGAGGAAGTGCATCTCGACGACCACCTCGCCGACGCCCTCGCACGATTCGCAGCGTCCACCCGGGCGGTTGAACGAGAACCAGCCGGCGTCGACGCCGAGCGCGCGAGCCTCGCGCGTCGCCGCGAAGCGCTTGCGGATGCCGTCGAACGCCTTCGAGAGCGTGGCCGGATTCGAGCGCGGACTGCGCGCCGGCGGCGACGCGTCCACCACGATCACGTCGCCGACACCGCCGCGGCCTTCGACGGCGTCACATGCGCCGCGCTCGGGCTCGCCCCGCAACTGTCCCACCAGCACGGATCGAACGAGGCTCGACTTGCCGGCGCCCGACACGCCCGTCACGCACACGAGTTGCCCGAGCGGGATCTCGACCGTGACGTCGCGCAGGTTGTGCTCGCGCGCGCCGACGATGCGGATGCGTCCGGTCGCGCGGCGGCGCGGACGAGGGCGCGTCGCGAAGTCGCCGCGCAGCACGCGCCCGGTCAGCGACTCCGGATGCGCGCGCACCGCACCGACCGTGCCCTCGACGAGGATGCGCCCGCCGAGCCGGCCGGCGCCGGGGCCGAGATCGATCACGTGGTCCGCCGCTTCGATGATCTCGGGCGCGTGCTCGACCACCACGACCGTGTTGCCCTGGTCGCGGATCGCGCGCAGCACCGCGAGCAGGCGCTCGACGTCGCGCACGTGCAATCCCACCGACGGCTCGTCGAGCACGTAGAGCGCCGCGGTCAGCGTGCCGCCGAGCGCGGTCGCGAGCTGGATTCGCTGCGCCTCGCCGCCCGAAAGCGTGCGCATCGGCCGGTCGAGCGCGAGATAGCCGAGACCGACGCGCTCCGCGGTGGCGACGCGTGCGCGCAGCGCGGCGCGCAGACGCGCCGCGCGCTCGTGCTCGGAGCCGGTGAGCGCGAGCGCGTCGAGCCAAGCGAGCAGATCGGCGATCGTCATGCGCGACGCCGCGCCGATGTGCAGACCGCCGACCTCGACGGCGAGCGCTTCGGGACGCAGCCGCTGCCCCTCGCAGTCGGGACATGGATCGAAGCGGCGGTAGCGCGCGATCAGGACGCGCGCCTGCACCTTGTAACGGCGCGATTCGAGCCATTGGAAGAAGCCGCGCACGCCGTACCAGTCGCCACCGGCGGCCTCGTCGCCCTCGACGACGACGTCTCGCCGTGCGTCGCCGAGCTGCGCCCAGGGAACGTCGGTCGGCAGCCCGAGCCGTTTGCAGGCGCGCAGCAGGTCGCGCTGACATGCCTTGCCGCCGGGCGTCGCGAACGGCGCGATCGCACCGCCCGCGAGCGTCTTCAGCGGATCGGGGACGACGCGCTCGAGATCGAGCGCCTGCACGCGCCCGAAACCCTGGCAGGTGGGACACGCACCGAGCGGCGAGTTGAACGAGAAGCGTGCGGGCTCGGGCGCCGGATGGCGACGGCCGCATGCGTCGCACGCGAAGCCCTCGCGGAATCGCGCACGCGTTCCGTCCTCGACGACGAACACTGCTTCGCCGTCACCGCGCGCGAAGGCGGCCGCGAGCGCCTCGACGAGCCGCGACCGGTCCTCGTCGCCGCGCAGCGCGAGGCGATCGACGAGCAGGAGCAGCTCCCCGCGCTGCGCCGCGAGTTGCTTCAAGGTGAGGTCGCCGACCTCGACGACGTCGCCTGCGGCGCTCAGCAGCCGCGTGTAGCCCTCGGCGAGCAGGCGATCGCGCAGCGCGCCGACGGCGCTCTTCGGACCGGGCGGCAGCGGCGCCGCGATCGACGCGCGGTGGCCCTTCCAGCGCTCCAGTGCGCGCGAGGCGACGGACTCGGCGTCGTTGCGCTCGACGCGCAGACGGCACTCGACACACAGGGTGACGCCGATCTTCGCCCAGAGCAGCCGCAGCAGGTCGAGGATCTCGGTGGCCGTGCCGACGGTCGAACGCGCGTTGGTGACGCGGTTGCGCTGCTCGATCGCGATCGCCGGCGGCAGGTGACCGATGTGATCGACGAGCGGGCGCGGCAGTCGCTCGAGGAAGTGGCGCGCATACGTCGAGAGCGACGCGACGTAGCGCCGCTGGCCCTCCGCGTAGAGCGTGTCGAACGCCAGCGTGGACTTGCCGGAGCCGGAGACGCCGGTGATCGCGGTGAGCCGGTGCAGCGGCACGCGGCACGACACGCCGCGCAGATTGTGCGAGCGCGCGTTCTCGATCGAGATGGAGCCGGGGGGCTTCGTGGCGGGGAGAGGTTCGGCCAACGGAACTCAGGCGAACGGTTCGGGCTCGTCCACGATCAGGACCACGCTGATGCAGTCCGAGGATTCGCTCTGTCCCATGTGCACGATCTCGATGCCGGGGTGCGAGTTCAGGAACTTGTCGAGCTGCTCCTCGACTTCCTTGGCGAGCCCGCGTACGACGAAGCTTCGAAGACTCACGGTCGACCCTCCGCGCGTTCGGCCAGGCGGGTCGCCTGCGCCGCGAAGCGCTCCTTGCCTCGTTCGAGCGCGGCCTGCGCCACGCGCCGCCACAGCTCGGCGGGAACCTCGTCACGCAGCGCGCGCGTGACCTCGCGCACCAGGAACGTGTCGCCCGCGGCGGTCGCGGTCTCGCGCAGCGCGGCGAGGCTCTCGCGATCACCGGCCTTCGCGAGAAACGCGATCGCCTCCCAGTTCCGGCCCTCGGCGAGATACAGCTCGGCGAGCTTGCGCGACTGCTCGGGCGCGGTGTCGCGCTCGATCAGGTGGCGCCGCTCCAGCGGGTTCGGGATCGCCAGCCTGGCCATACCTCGTCTCCTGAATGCTTCCATCGGCGATTCCGCGCGATGGCGTTAGTAGCGCGGAACCTGCGGATCCACCGTGAGCGACCACGCCTCGATGCCACCCGCGAGGTTCCACACGTCGCGGAAACCGAGCGCCGCCAGCGTCGCGCACGCCTTCGCAGAGCGGCGACCGCTCTTACAGTGCACCACGACCGTCCCCTCGCGCCACCGGCCCAGCTCTTCCGCACGCGCTTCGAGATCGCCGAGCGGCACCAGCCGCGCGCCTTCGATGCGCGCCTTCACGAACTCGTCGGGTTCGCGCACGTCGAGGAGCAGGAACGTCTCGCCTCGCGCGCGCATGGCCGCGACTTCGGTCGCGCTCTTCTCGCGCGGCAGCGCCGCTTCGCCGCGGTCGTGGGCGGGCACGCCGCAGAAGCCCTCGTAGTCGATCAGCGCGGTCACGGTCGGCGCGGGCCCGCAGACGGGACACGCGGGGTCCTTGTCGAGACGGAACTCGTCGAAGCGCATCGAGAGCGCCTCATAGAGCAGCAGACGCCCGATCAGCGGCTCGCCGATGCCCGTCAACACCTTGATCGCCTCGGTCGCCTGGATGAGCGCGATCACGCCGGGCAGCACGCCGAGCACGCCTCCCTCCGCGCACGACGGCACGGCGCCCGGCGGCGGCGGCTCGGGATGCAGACAGCGATAACACGGTCCGCGCTTCGCATCGAAGACGCTGGCCTGTCCTTCGAAGCGGAAGATCGAGCCGTACACGTTCGGGCGACCGAGCAACACGCACGCGTCGTTGCTGAGGTAGCGGGTGGGGAAGTTGTCGGTGCCGTCGACGACGACGTCGTAGCGGCCGAGGATCTCGAGTGCGTTCTCCGAGGAGAGTCGCGTCGCGAACGGCTCCACCGTCACGTCGGGGTTCTGCGCAACGATCCGCTCGCGCGCGACCTCGACCTTCGGACGCCCGAGATCGCGGGTGCCGTAGAGGATCTGTCGCTGGAGATTCGAGGCGTCGACGACGTCGTCGTCGACGATGCCGATCGTGCCGACGCCGGCCGCGGCGAGATAGAGCGCGGTCGGACATCCGAGTCCACCCGCGCCGATCAGCAGCACGCGCGAGGCGAGCAGGCGTTGCTGCGCGGCGAGTCCGAACTCGGGCAGCGTCAGATGGCGGCGGTACCGCTCGAATTGATCCGCACGAAGCGGCGGTGTCGGCATGCGGCCAGACTAACTCACGACCCGACCGGCAGCCGAAACGCAGAGCGGGGCCCCCTGCTCGCGCAGAGGGCCCCGCAGAGACGAAGTGGCGGCAGTCCTACTCGACCTCTTCGCCCGCTTCCTCGCGCGGCGGAAGGACGACGACCTTGTAGGCCTTGCGGGGGTTGTCGGTGAACTTCCAGTGCACCGTCACCCAGTCCTTCTTCTTCAGGTCCTCCCACTTGGTCTTCTCGCCTTCGAGCGTGGTCTCGGGAAGGTGCATGAAGGAGACCTTGTCGCCCTTGCGGTTGTCGACAATGACCTTCTTCTCGCTGATGTTGTCCACCTGCCCGGTGAACTCACGCATCTGCGCGGAAGCCGAAGCGGACCAGACGAACGAGGCGACCAGCAGCATCCCGGCGATCTGGCCGACCTTGCGAGCGACGTGCAACATGGATTCCCTCTCTCTCCTTGTGGGCGCCGCACGCTGGCGGCGCATCGACTCGACTGGCTCGACACCCGCTTCGACGCGCTGCTTCGCCCCGTATTCTGGCGAGCCGTGCAGGCGAAGTCGCGAGCGCATTGTGCCGCTGGTGCCGGAGGTGGGACTCGAACCCACACGACCGCGAGGGCCGGGGCATTTTGAGTGCCCTGCGTATGCCATTCCGCCACTCCGGCGAGCGGGGCGGCCGAACATACCATGGGGCGACCCTGCCACCACGCAGCGCACGCACGCGACACCTTTACACCCGGGAGGCCCGGCGATAGCTTGCCTCGCCCGTCGGGGCTGTAGCTCAGTTGGGAGAGCGCTTGAATGGCATTCAAGAGGTCGGGGGTTCGATTCCCCCCAGCTCCACCATCCCGACCGCCGCTTTCCGGATTCGCGAGGACTGAATCCACGGGGCTCCAGAGGCAGGCGTGATCACGCGGAAGGGCGATCCGGCGAAAGCGGGATCGCCCTTCGGCGTTTCGCGCGCCACGCGCGCAGCTGTCGCGGTCCCGACCGCACGCGAGGCCGCGCCGGAGCCTTCCGCGAGTGCCAGGCCCGTACGGGGCCACCGGACCGGGCACCCCGCAATTTTTTTCGCAATTCCGCGTCACCTGCCGGTCGGCGACGTCACCTACTGAGCATGGTCGTCTGTGCATGGTGCAACCGGCAGATTGCTCCCCGAACGTCTCTCGGGCCCAAGGCCCATGGGACGGCTCACGGTCACGCCGTGAGTCACGGGATGTGCAAGAGCTGCCTCCAGCAACGCATCGGCCACGCCAAGGGCGCTGCCCAGGCGGCCTGACCGAATCTCCGCCGACTTCATGAGTAGCCCACGGGGGAGCACCCACCCCCGTGGGTGCTCGTGTGTCCGAATCTCTATCGCAGCGCAGACGGCGTCTGCCGTTCGATCACCGCGTGCGCCACCGACGCCAACAGCGAACGTGGCAGCAGCCGCATGCCGAGATTGCCGCGCAACCAGCGCCACCATCCGACTCCCACCGACGGCTGCGCGCCGAGCGCAGCGAGCGCGACCTCGACGACGCGCTCCGGCGTCTCTCCGTGGTGCGGGATCTCGCCGGCGACGGTCTGGAACTCGGTCTCGGTCGTACCCGGCTCGACGACCAGCACTTCGACGCCGCTGCCGCGCAGCTCCGCCCACAGCGCCTCGCCGAGCAGCGCGACGAACGCCTTGCTCGCCGCATAGGTCGCATGCAGCGGCATCGGCTGCTTGGCCGCGAGCGATCCGGTGAAGAGCAGCGCGCCGCGGCCGCGCGTCCGCATCGGTCCGACGAGGCGCCGCGCGAGCACGAGCGGCGCCGCGCAGTTCACCTGGATCATCTCGACGAGGCGCGCCTCTTCGGCGCGCTCGAAGCGTCCGGCGTGGCCGAAACCGGCATTGTTCACCAGCACGCCGATCTCGAGATCCGCGACGGCGCCGGCGAGCTTCGCTGCACCTGCAGGCGTCGCGAGATCGACCGGCACGACGCGCGTCGCGACGCCGAACTCCCGAGAGAGCGCGTCGGCGACTTCACGCAGCCGATCCTCGCGCCGGGCCGCCAGAACGATCGAGTGCCCCTCGCGCGCGAGCGCCCGCGCGAACGCAGCGCCGATCCCCGAAGAAGCGCCCGTGACGAGGGCCCATTCGCCGAAACGATCGCGAAACGAACGGCGCTGCGGCTGGAAGTGATCGCGCGCGCGCAGCAGTGCGATCGTCAGCGCTCCGTAGACGACCGCGCTCGCCGCGCCGAGCAGCCCGCCACGCATCCCTCCCACGTTGAGCACCAACCAGATCGTCGTCGCGACCGTGATCTGCGCGACGTATACGCCGGCCCAGGGCCACATCCACGGGCGCATGCGCCAGAACCCGTAGGTGCCCGCCGCGTAGATGGCCCAGTGCAGCGGCTCCGTCGCCTTCGCCGCCCAGCCGTGGAGCAGGAAGCCGAACCAGACCTCCTCGTCGACCGCGACCGGCTTCACGAAGAAGTCCCAGGGCATGTAGACGAAGCTCATGTATGCGCAGAAACCGAGCAGCGCATTCATCCAGGCGGGACGGCGGCCGAGCACCTCGCGCAGCCATGCGCGCATCGTCTCCTCCTCGTTCGAGCGACCTGCGCACGCTAGCCCACGGCCACCCCGCGACGGACGCATGCGGCCCGCTACCCTGCCGCGCCGTGAGCGGCCGCGTGCACATCGAACGGGAAGGCCCCCTCGCCTGGCTGGTCTTCGACCACCGCGAGCGACGCAACGCCGTGTCGCTCGAGATGTGGCAGTCGATCCCGTCGCTGGCGGCCGAGATGGATGCCGACCCCGAGGTCCGCGTGGTGCTGCTGCGCGGCGCAGGCGAGGAAGCCTTCGTCTCGGGCGCCGACATCTCGCAGTTCGAGGCGGCGCGCACCGGGGCGAACGCCGCGCAGTCTTACGAAGAGACGACCGGGCGCGCCTTCGCCGCGCTCGGCGCGATCTCGAAGCCGGTCGTGGCTGCGATCCACGGTTTCTGCATCGGCGGCGGGATGGCGATCGCGCTGACCGCGGACCTGCGCATCGCCGCCGACGACGCACGGCTCGCGATTCCCGCGGCGCGCCTCGGGCTCGGCTACCACGCGAGCGGCGTCGAGGCGCTGGTGCGGCTGGTCGGCCCGTCGATCGCCAAGGAGATCTTCTTCTCGGCGCGACGCTTCCGCGCCGAGGAGGCGCTGGCGCGCGGACTCGTCAACGAGGTGGTGCCGAAGGCGTCGCTCGAAGCGCACGTGCGCGAGCTAGCGAACGGGATCGCCGCGAACGCGCCGCTCACGCTGCGCAGCATGAAGCTGGTGGCGCGCGAACTCGATGCGCCCGAGTCGAAGCGCGACGTCGCGGCGATGCGCGCGTCGATCGCCGCGTGCTTCGAGAGCGAGGACTATCGCGAGGGCGTGCGGGCGTTCCTCGAAAAGCGCAACCCGAAGTTCCAGGGGCGATAGTGGGCGCGCCGGGCCCTTCGCTCGCGCGGCGCGCGGTGCCGCTCGCGGCGTACTGGGCGCTCGGCATGGCGCCCTTCGGGCTTACGCTGCCCTATCTCGGGCTCTATCTGCGCGAGAACGCCGGCCTCTCGGGCGCGCAGATCGGCGCCGTCTTCGCGGTGACGCCCGCGGTCGGGATCCTGATGCAGCCGATCTGGGGCGCGCTCGGGGATCGCAGTGGCCTGCGCGCGCGCATGCTCGTCGTGCTCTCGCTGGGCGTCGGCGCGGGCATGCTCGCGTTCGGCCGTGCGGACGGCTTCGCGCAGATCCTGCTCGCGAGTGCGCTGCTCGCGTCCTTCGCGCGCGCACTGATCCCGATGCTGCTCTCGGTCAGCCTGCCCGCACTCGAAGACCACGTCCACGCGTTCGGCTGGGTCCGCGCGTTCGGCACGATCGGCTTCGGCGCGGCAATGTTCGCGTTCCCCTCGGCGCTCGCGCAGTTCCAGGCCGAACGGGGACTGGTCGCGAACGAACGGATCTCGGAGCCCGGGCTCGGGCTGCTCTTCCCCACGGCGGCCGCGCTCTCGCTGCTCGCGGCCTGCGTCGCCATGGCGATCCCGAACCGCGGTGCCGTCGCCCTGCGCGCCCATCGCGGCGAGTGGAAGGTGCTGCTGCGCAACCCGCGCTTCCTGCGCGTGCTGGCCGTGTGCACGATCGCGTTCCTGTGCATCAACGGACCGATGGAGCTGTTCCCGATCTTCGTGCGCGAGCGCGGCGGCGATCTCGGGACGGTGCGCGACATGTGGCTCTTCATGCTGGTGCCGGAGGTCGCGCTGGCGGCCGGTCTCGGCACGCTCTCGGCGCGTCTCGGCGCTCGCACGCTGCTCGCGATCGGACTCGCTGCGGGATCGGCACGCTGGCTGCTTACCGCCGCCGTGCCGTCGCTGCCGGGGCTGCACCGTCGTGGTGCTCGGCCTCAACATCGGCGCGCCGCTCTACGTCGATGCGGTCGTCCCACCGCAGCTTCGATCCACCGCGCAGGCGTTGCTCGGCACCGTGGCGGTCGGCATCGGAGGCATGGGGTCGAGCCTGCTCGCGGGCTGGCTGCTCGAGAACGGCGGCGCGAGTGCTCCCTATTGGTTCGGTGGCGCAGGCGCCGGCGCGCTGCTCCTGCTGCTGCCGCGCTGGCTGCCGGCGCTCGAGCCGCGCGCTTCGATGGGCAGCGGGGACGCATCGGGTTAGTCTGCCGAGACGATGGGTGAACGCAGCGTCGAGGCGCGTCGCGCGCGCTACAAGGTCGAGCGGGGCGCGCGCGGCGAGACCGCGCGCAAGCCCGAGTGGTTGCGGGTGCGCATCGAGGAATCGCCCGGCTTCTTCGAGACGCGCGCTCGCTTGCGCGAACATCGACTCCATACGGTGTGCGAAGAGGCCGCCTGTCCCAATCGCGGCGAGTGCTGGTCGAGCCGTCACGCGACCGTGATGATCCTCGGCGACGTCTGCACGCGCGCCTGCTCGTTCTGCAACGTGAAGACCGGGCGTCCCGGCGCCGTGGACGCCGGCGAGCCCGAACGCCTCGCCGCGGCGATCGCGGCGCTCGCGCTGCGGCACGTCGTGATCACCTCCGTGGATCGCGACGACCTCGCCGATGGCGGCGCCGCGCACTTCGCGGCGTGCATCGCAGCGGTGCGTCGCGCCTGCCCGGGCGCCACGATCGAGGTGCTGACCCCCGACTTCCGCCACAAGCCGGGCGCGATCGAGACGGTCGCCGCAGCTGGGCCCGACGTCTACAACCACAATCTCGAGACGGTGCCGCGCCTCTACGCAGCCGTGCGTCCGGGCGCGCGCTACCGCGACTCGCTCGATCTGCTGGCGCGGGCCAAGCAGGTGTCGCCCCGCGTGTTCACCAAGTCGGGGCTGATGGTCGGCCTCGGCGAGGAACCGGCCGAAGTCCTCGCGGTGCTCGACGACCTGCGCGCCGCCGACGTGGATTTCGTCACGATCGGGCAATACATGCCGCCTACGCTCCGCCACGCGGCAGTGGCGCGTTGGGTTCCGCCCGCGGAGTTCGACTCTCTGCGCGAGGCCGCGCTGGCGCGGGGCTTCCTGCTGGCGGCCGCTTCCCCGCTCACGCGATCGTCGTATCACGCCGATCAGGATTTCCAGCGGCTGCGCGCCGCCCGCGAGGCGCAGCCCAGCCCCTGAGCGAGAGTGAGAACTCCATGGTCGATCGCGACGCAGACGTCGATCCCCAGGAAACCCGCGAGTGGCTCGAAGCCCTCGCGTCGGTGCTGGGCCACGAGGGACCGGCGCGCGCGCACTACCTGATCGAACGGCTGGTGGACCAGGCGCGGCGCTCGGGCGTCAACCTGCCCTACTCCGCGAACACGGCGTACGTCAACACGATCCACGCCAGCCAGGAGCCGCCGATGCCGGGCGAGCCCGGGCTCGAGCACCGCATCCGTTCGCTGGTGCGGTGGAATGCATTGGCGATGGTCGTGCAGGCGAATCGCGAGAGCGCGGGGCTCGGCGGGCACATCGCGAGCTTCGCGTCCGCCGCGACACTCTACGACGTCGGCATGAACCACTTCTTCCGCGCCCCGCACGACGGGCACGGCGGCGATCTCGTCTACATCCAGGGCCACTCGTCGCCCGGCATCTACGCGCGCGCCTATCTCGAAGGACGCATCGACGAGGAACGGCTGCGCAACTTCCGCCGTGAGGTGGACGGCCGCGGCCTCGCTTCGTACCCGCATCCCTGGCTGATGCCGGATTTCTGGCAGTTCCCGACCGTCTCGATGGGCCTCGGTCCGATCATGGGCATCTACCAGGCGCGCTTCATGAAGTACCTGCACCACCGCGGCGTCATCGACGCGGGCGATCGCAAGGTCTGGGTGTTCATGGGCGACGGCGAGATGGACGAGCCCGAATCGCTCGGCGCGATCGGGCTCGCGGCGCGCGAGAAGCTCGACAACCTGGTCTTCGTCGTGAACTGCAACCTGCAGCGCCTCGACGGCCCCGTGCGCGGCAACGGCAAGATCATCCAGGAGCTCGAGGGCGGCTTCCGCGGCGCCGGCTGGAACGTGATCAAGCTGATCTGGGGCTCGTACTGGGATCCTCTGCTGGCGC
The DNA here is from genome assembly GCA_025453505.1 of Myxococcota bacterium. Lineage (GTDB taxonomy): Bacteria > Myxococcota_A > UBA9160 > UBA9160 > PR03 > PR03. The sequence continues at coordinate 15,521 of JALOQG010000038.1, forward strand.
GCGACCGCGACGGCGCGCTGCGCCACGTGATGGAGACCACGGTCGACGGCGAGTACCAGAACTTCAAGGCCAACGACGGCGCCTTCGTGCGCAAGCACTTCTTCGGCAAGGACCCGCGGCTGCTGGAGATGGTCTCGCGCATGTCGGACGAC